>CAINGK010000189.1 GCA_903848465.1 uncultured Verrucomicrobiota bacterium | reverse complement strand
TCGTCGCTGGCCTTCACCGCACAGTTCAGCTTTGAGCAGTTCCCATTCTTCATCACTCAGGTCGGTCGGATAGTCGCGTGCCATCCTCCCACTTTACAGATTTTCTAACTCTTGCCACATTTGCCGGACAGGCTCTTAGCGAAATCCATCCTCGACACGCAGGTCATTTTTGTTATTGATGGCAGGCTTGTGACGCAAAAATGAAAAAAAGTGGGTTCATCAACATGCTGGGTGCTTGTGTACTCCCGCCGCTCGTCGGCGTTGGGGTATGCTGGGGCATCATCCACGTTCTGAAGAATCATGAAATGTTTCGAGTGGATGCGGTCGCGCCGCCCACGGCAACAGTCAGCCAAGTACGTCAGGGTAAATTGAGCGAGTCTGGCGCAGAGATACGGGCAGCCTTGCCAGTCGATGCGACATTTGACCCTGTGCGACGACTGCCGGTACAGCCGAATGCCGAGAAAGCCGCGCTCAGACGTGCGGCTGAAGCTCCCAAGACGAAGCCAGTGCTTCCTGCTCAGCAGCCGTCGAATGCGGAACCAGGGGTGGTAGCCGCCAAAAAACCTGACAAGGTCGTCCCTATTGCCGCCATCCAGGTGCCTGCATGGCGTCCGATCCTTGACCCTATCGCAGATCATTGGACGCGCCTGATGCCGCGCACGGCAGCGCTGCCACAGGCCTACCAGGCCGTGCTCAATGATGATGCCGCTCAGCTTGCGAAGATTATCGCCATGGGCGTCTCCCCCTATGAAATGACTCTGGGCGGGGATACGCCGCTCTGCGCCGCCGTGCGCATGGGTCGGGTGGAATGTGTGTACGTGCTGGCGCTTTCAGGAGTGAACTTGAACCAGCCTGCACATGAAAAGCAGCCCCCCATCGCGTTAGCCTCACTGCGCCGGAATGTGCCCGTGTTGAAAGCGTTGCTGGATTTTGGTGTCGATCCCAACACGCGTTTCAACACGCCCATTCAGAAGCAGGTTCTTGATCGCTGCGCCTTCAAAGATCTACGCAATGCGATGGAAAGCGACCGCGGGATCACACCGCTGATCTGCTGTTCTGCACGAGGCGATGTGGAAGGCGCGGTCACACTGATGCGTGCTGGTGCCAAGCCCGGGCTGGGCACCACGCGCTACCATCGTTACCCCATCAATTTTGCCGCCACCCAGGGGTACCTGTTCCTGATGCGTGTTCTGCTCGGGCGAGATCCTGAGTCCGAACCGGATACACTTGTGACTGTCGATCTCTCCAGCCAGCGTGCGTGGGTGACCAAGCAGGGGCGTATCATCAACCGCACCATCGTTTCCACCGGACGTGAAGGCTATGGCACACCGGCTGGGCGCTACGTCATCACCGACAAGCACACCTCGCATATCTCCACTCTCTACCATGTAAACATGCCTTGGTTCATGCGCCTGAATTGCGGGGCCATCGGCCTGCACAGCGGCTATGTCACAGGCCAGCCCGCGTCCCACGGCTGCATCCGCCTGCCTTATGAAAAGGCGCGGGAGTTCTTCGGCCAGGTCCGCGTGGGGGACGAAGTGGAAATCGTGTATTGAAGGAGCCGTTGACGGTCCCCCCTACAGCGTTTTCAGCAGCTTGTCGTGGATGCCGTCGAAGCCGCCGTTGCTGAACACCACGATCACGTCACCACTGCGAGTTTCCTGCTTCAGGCGCTGGACAATGGCCTCGGTGCTGGCTTCAAACCAGCACGGCTTGCCGCGTGAGGTGACGGACTGCGCTACCTTAACTGTGTCTAGGCGTTGATCCGCCGCGACCTTCTCGGGATTAGCCACTGCCGCGATCACCGACCCGTCGGCTTCGGTCAGCGCCTCGATCAATTCATTCTGAAGCACGTTGCGGCGGCTGGTGTTTGAGCGCGGCTCAAACAGAGCCCACAGGCGGCGGCCCTCATAGCGCTGGCGCAGGCCGCGCAGGGTCTCGCGAATCGCGGTCGGGTGATGACCGAAGTCGTCGATGATTGTGATGCCGTGTGCGGTGCCACGCTCCTGCTGACGACGGCGTATGCCGCGAAAGCTACTCAAGCCGGCGCGGATTTCATCGTCACTCAATCCGGCAAAACGGGCTGCGCAAACGCACATGGCTGCGTTGCGCGCATTGAATTCGCCCACCATCGGCACCTCGAATGCTGCGTCATTGATTTCAAACTGCGTGGTTTCAGGCGTCACGCCGGTGATCTTGATGCGGAAATCACAAGTCGGCCCGAGACCCACCGTCTTCAGCGGCGCAGGACATTTGGCACGCAGGGTGAGGCAGTTGGGATCGTCGCCATTGATCAGGACGAGGCCGTTGCGCGGCACCGTATTCAGAAAGCGCTGAAACGAGAGCAGGATCTCGTCGAGATCGCGGAAGATGTCCGCGTGGTCGAACTCGATGTTGTTCACGATCGCGCACTCGGGCAGGTAGTGCAGGAATTTGCTGCGCTTGTCGAAGTAGGCCGTGTCGTATTCGTCCCCTTCGATCACAAACAGGTCCGAATGGGTGAAGCGTGCGCCGGATTCGAAATTCTCCGGCACGCCGCCGATCATGAAGCCGGGGTTTTTGCCTGCGTGCTCATAGATCCAGGCCAGCATCGTAGTTGTCGTCGTCTTGCCATGAGTGCCGCTCACCACAAAGCTGCGTTTGCCCTGGATGACCTCGCGCTTCAGCATCTCCGCCATCGAGACATACGGCAGCTTTTTCTCCAGCAGGGTTTCGAGTTCGGGATTGCCACGAGAGATTGCATTGCCCACCACATAGACATCCGCCTGCAAGGGCAAATTCTCTGGCTTGTAGCCTTCTGTCACGGTGATGCCCGCATCCCGTAGCACATCGCTCATCGGCGGATAAACTTGATTGTCAGAGCCGCTGATGGTGTGACCGAGTGCGCGCAGCGCAACCGCAGTTGAGCCCATTGCGGTGCCACAGATGCCGATGAAATGAATGTGCTTGGGAGATGCCATGACGGGAAAGCGCACGGATCAGACCCAGCGCAGGGGAACTAAAGCAGGACTTTTTGCCCCCTGCTAAAAGAAAGTTCAGTTCGGTGGGAATAATCTCCACGGCAGGTGCTCCTACGTTGCGATGGCTCGAATCCACGCAGCCAGCCAGAACTAACAAACATAACAAAGTACTCCACACCCACCATGAGCACCAAGCACATCATCGCCGCCGCCGCATTCACTGGTCTCCTTTCCGGCGCTTACGCCGCCCAGGCCACCAGCACCCAGAAGGCCGCCAACCCCGGCGTCTCCATCGAAAAGATGGCTGACAAAGGCCAGCATACCTGCAAAGGACACAACGACTGCAAAGGACAGGGCGGTTGCAAGTCAGGCGATGCTGGCTGCAAAGGCAAGAACACCTGCAAAGGCAAAGGCGGCTGCAACACCATGCCGAAGAAATAAGGCAAAACAGACTTCCGCAGCCACCCGACATCCCGCGTGGCTGCGGTCAGTCTTTGATCTTCAGCTTTAAACTTTGAACTCCCGAGCATGCCCACCAACCCCTACAATGGTCAAACCGACCTCGGCATCGGTCTCGGCCTCCGCGTGCCGCACTACCGGCACATCCTGGAAAAAAAACCGGTTTGCGACTGGTTTGAGATCATCTCCGAAAATTTCATGGTCGATGGCGGCCGTCCGCTAGAGATTTTGGACAGCATTCTCGAACAGTATCGCGTGGTGCAGCATGGTGTGGCGATGTACTTCGGCAACGCCGACCCATTGAACCGGGACCACCTTAAAAAACTCAAGCGCCTGGTGAAGCGCACCAACACGCCCTGGCTCTCCGACCACCTCTGCTGGGGCAGCGTCGATGGCCGCTGTTCGCACGACCTCCTGCCCATGCCCTATACCCTGAGCGTGGCCAAACATACTGCCGAAAAAATCCGGCAGGCGCGCGATTTCCTCGAAGTGCCCATCTGTGTGGAAAATGTGAGCAGCTACGCCGAATTCACCCAGAACGAGATGACCGAATGGGAATTCCTCAATGAAGTCGTCGAGCGCGCCGACTGCGGCATTCTTCTGGATGTAAACAACATCTACGTCTCCTCGCAGAACCACGGCTTCGATCCCTTCGAATACCTCCGCGCTGTGCCGCATCACCGTGTTGGCCAAATTCACATCGCCGGGCACACGCGGCTCGATCACGTCATCCTCGACACCCACGATCATCCCGTGCCTGATCCCGTCTGGGAACTCTACGCCGCAGCCATTCAAAACACCGGCAGCACCGCTACACTCCTCGAATGGGACGATAAAATTCCGAGCTTCGACGACGTCCATGCCGAAGCACTCAAAGCCAACCGCTACCTTCATGAGCACACCCACGCCTAGCCAGCTCCGCACCAACGCTGATCTGCGCCAGCTTCAGCGCACGATGGCGGCGGCCCTTATGCAGCCGCTCACGCGCAAAGATGGTCTGGCCACCAGCACTCAGGTCGATTTCATCACGCCGAACGATCGCATGAGCGGCTTCGAGCGCCTCGAAATCTACGCCCGTCAGTACTGGTTCCGCCTGCTCGACTGTCTCTATGATGACTATCCTGCACTGCGCGTCTTGCTTGGCGAGCGCCGCTTTCACCAACTTTGCCGAGACTATCTGGCGCAACATCCCAGCACCTCCTGGACTTTGCGCAATCTCGGCTCCGCACTCCCCGCCTTCCTCACTGAAATCAAAGCGCGTGATGTCGCCCGTGTCGAGTGGGCGCAGACGCTCGCCTTTGACGAAGCGCTGAAAAAGCCACTGCGGATTGATGATCTCCTCGGCTCCGATCCCTCCACGCTGCATCTGGGTCTCCAGCCTTGCGTGGTGCTTTTACAGATCGACCACGCCGTCGATCACTTCATCACCGCGATGAAAAAGGCCGATGCTGACGTGCGCGGTTCCGCCAGCCAGGCCATGTCCGAGGCACCCACGCGCGCCAGCATTGCGAAGGCACCCAGATTAAAACGTGAGCGCGTGCATCTGGCCGTTCATCGCCACGACAACACGCTCTACTTCAAGCGCCTCGCTCCAGAGTCCTTTGCCATGCTCGCCGCGTTGCGAGACGGCCTCACGCTGGCAGATGCCATTGAGGTCGCCCTCGCTGAAGCCAGCCCGGATACCGACTGGCCTGCGCAGATCCGTGACTGGTTCACCGAATTTTCCCAGCTCGGCTGGTTCATCAAATCCCCCCACAAATCATGAAACCCTGGACTCTCGCCAACACCCTTCTCGACCGCGCCGCCAGTTATCTGGCAGATCCCTTCCTGCTCGGCATCCGCCTCTACTGGGGCTGGCAGTTTTTCCAGACTGGGAAAGGCAAGCTTAGCGACATCAGCGCGCCTACCGCCTTCTTCACCGAACTCGGTATTCCCTTTCCGCAGCTCAATGCCTACATGGCTGGTTGCACGGAGTGCTTTGGGGGCCTGCTGCTTCTCTTCGGCCTCTTCTCCCGTGTCACCAGTGTACCACTGATTTTCACCATGCTCGTCGCCTATGGCACGGCGCATCTCGATGTCGTCAAAACGATCCTTTCAGACGCCGACTCATTCGTCACCGCACCGCCGTTTCTCTTCCTGCTCGCCAGCGTGATTGTCTTCATCTTTGGGGCCGGTAGGCTCTCTGTGGATGAATTGCTGAGGCGGCGAAAAAAATTGTAAATCGTGGGAATAAGCACCTTCAGCACGTCTCCCACCTCTACTTCCGCCCCATGAACGCATGGAACTTGCCCTCCAATTCGGCTTTGAACTGCCTGCAACCCGCACGATACATCGCCGCGTGACTGACTCTGTGCCCAGTTTTGAGCAGATCGTGGATGCCCACTACCAGGGGCTGTACCGCTTCGCCATGAGCATGTGCCGCCGTGAGGCCACCGCACAGGACCTCGTGCAGCAGACCTTTCTGCAATGGGCGAAAAAAGGGCACACGCTGCGGGATGCCGCGAAGGTGAAGACCTGGCTGTTCACGACCATCTACCGCGAGTGGCTCGCCATCGCTCGCCGCGAGAAAAAATATGAGGAGGTCGAATTCGAACCCGACCAACACGGTGCCACGCAGCAGCAGGATGACGGGGAAAATCCACGCGTGGACAGCGCCACGTTGCAAACCGCGCTCGAAGAACTCGAACCCAACTACCGTGCGCCGCTCGTGCTGTTTTACCTCAAAGAATTATCTTACCGCGACATCGCCGAGACGCTTGGGGTTCCCATTGGTACCGTGATGTCACGCCTCTCCCGCGCCAAAGACAGCCTGCGCACCATTTTGCGCCGCCTTGAAGATTCCGCATCCTCCAATATCATACCCCTCCCCGCTACGTGAACCGCGAAGAAGCTAGACTTGAACTCGATGCCACGACGCTCCGCCCGCAGGATGCGTCGCCAGAAGCACGTGCGATGGCGGAGAGAGATCCTGAACTGGGTGCGTGGCTGAAAAAACGCACTGCATTTGATGAACAAGTGGCAGAAGCCTTTGCTGCCACCATTCCAGCGGGGCTGCGTGAGAGCATTCTGCAAAATGCCAGACGGCCCACCAAACGTTCCATCCGCTGGGTTCTGCCCACGCTGGCTGCTGCTGCGGCGGCAGTGGTTATCGGCTGGACGATGCTCTGGCCGGTGAACAACAGCATGCCCAGTTGGCAGGCTGAGTCGCTCGCCGCTGTGACGAAAGTCGAGTACGGCATATCCAAGGTCGATCACATGTCGCACGATTTCGAAGCCATCAAAAAGATGCTCGTCGCCGATCAATCCCCAACGCCAGCTCGCCTTCCAGGCACGGTGGGAACGATGCCCGTGCTGGCTTGCAAACGCATCCAGGTCGCCGGTCATACCGCATCCATTATCTGCTTTGAGATTGAGCCTGGCAAAGAGGCGCACCTTGTCGTGGTGGACAACACCGGACTCACCGATCTCCCGCCCCAGTTGCAGCCACAGTTCAAAACCAGCAAGAACTGGAACATGGCGAGCTGGAGCGATGGGAGCCAAACTTTTCTCCTCGCCACGACAGCGGATGAAGCCGCGTTGAAGAAGCTGTTTGGACTGGCTTAACGCCACTCGAACCAGTCACACCCTTTGGCCAGCACGCAGAGAGGCCGATTCCCTCTTATCGACGGCCATCGGCGGATTTACCTCACAGCCTGTTGAGGAGCTCGGTCTTTTTGGCGACGAACTCATTGTCCGTCAAGATCCCAGAGTCGCGCAATTGCCCCAGCTTTTCCAGCAAGCCCATGACGTCTGATGTTCCCTGGCTGGGCGAATAATTCTGTTGAACGGGCGGCGGTGGCGACGGTTGGAAGTGGGAAACCGGAGGCACCGCGAAATTGTTCGAGGAAGCCGGTAGCAAGCCAGGTCCGGAGATCAGGGGTAGGCCGAGTGTGGAAATAGTTCCGAATTGGCTGCTGAAAGTGAGCGAGGTGTTTCCTCCCTGCTGCTGTCTCACACCGCTGATCTGGTGGTTCAGTGTATTGAAGACAGTGACTTGCCCGTCTCGCTCCACCACGAGGCGCTGAGTTTGGGGGAAAAACGCGTAGCGGATGTTGTTCTGCGATCCGCTACTGGAGGGAGAGCCAAGGTCACCTGGCCACCAGTTGTTGCCACCAGACTGGCCTTGCGCCGCTGCTGGAAACATCTGCGTGCTGGCCAGGGCATTGGCGAGTTCACCGCACAAGTTGTTAACGGTGTTCTTCAGGCCATAATTGAACATGTCGCCGACCATGGTCATTCCGCCACGCATCCACTGGCCGCTTCCCAGTTCTGGACAACTGAACTGGGCCATGCTGCCGCCGCCCAGGTTTACGGATACGAGCATCCGCACGGCGGAATCGAAGCTCAAATTGTAGCGACGAGAAATGTCGCTGATGATGTTTTCTCCCGCAGGAGTGAGTTGTTGCATGATGGGACGTGGGGGGGGATTCCCAACCCCTTGGAGTTTTTTCCAAGTTCGGCGGACCTCACTTGCACGGTTTTCACAGAAAAACAACCCGTTTCACCCAACGTGCCTGCAATATGAGATCCAGTCAGCCTCGACCGCGAAGATTTTCAGCGCCCCTCAAATCTGTCGCGCCCTTTGGCCAGCGCCTCGATCTTGCGATCGGCGATGCTGCGTTTGAGCATCCAGAAGCCGCAGTCGGGGTGGATGAATTTCACCCGGCCCGCGCCGAGTTTTTTCTCCGCTGCTTCGATCCGACGGGCGATTTCGTCGGCGGTTTCGACGTGATTCACCTTGATGTCCACGACGCCGAGGCCGACGCCGATTTTTTGGTCGAGCTCTTTGAGCGCGTCGAGATCAGCGGCAGGGCGATGCGCGAGTTCAAGCACAAGGTGGTCGGCACGCAGTGAGTTCAGGAAGGTGATGAGCGCGGCCCACTCGCCCTTTTGAATCGTCTGACCGCCGTAGTTGCCGAAGCAGAAGTGTACGGCCTTCGTGCCTTTTACGGCATCCAGCACGCGATTGATGCCTGCGGCGGCGATGGGGGCATCCGCCGGATTGCCGGGGATGTTTGCTTCATCGACCTGCACGCAGTCGCATTGCAGATCGGCGGCCTGTGCGGCTAGAGCATCGGCGATGGCCATGTTGAGGGCTTCGAAGTCGTTGTAGTGCGTGTCGAGCAGCGTGCGGGCCAGCATGTAGGGGCTGGTGAGGGTGAACTTGAACGGGCCACCCGCCACTTTGCCTGCACGGGCGCAGTCCTCGGCCAGATTGAGCACGCCTTCGGTGATGGGGCCGCGCACCACGGCGGCCGGTTTGCTGCGGAAGGCCATCTCATGCTTGGCACGAAACGCGGCAGCATCTGCACGGCCCACGCGGCTGTCGATACCGCCCAGTTTGTGGACGAAGTACTCGATCATGCCGTTGGTGTCGGGATGATTCACATCGAAGCGGTATAATTCGCCATCCGTCGGCAGATCAATGCCTGCCTGTCGCTGCGTGTCGAACACCACGCGCGTGGCATCCATGACGGCGGCTTCGCTGGGCAGCGCGCTGAGCCATTCGGGGACAGGGTAGGAGCCGACGGTGGTGGTCTGGATGGTGGCCATGCAGCAGACTAGTCAGCAACCACCAACCTTGGAAGTCAGGAGTGCCAAAATCCAAAGGCAGGCAGGCATCCAACAAGCTTACTTCGCGTTCTTCGGGCCTTTGCCGCGCACGCTCATTTTGAAAGGAACACCAGGGGCGCTCCATTCGTCGCGGATGACTTTCTCCAGATAGCGCATGTAGCTGTCGGTGAGTTTTGACGCACGATTGGCGAAGAGAACGAAGTGCGGCACCGGAATGGCGAAACCTTCGGCCTCGTTGACCTGAGTGGCATAGAGCAGCTTAAAGCTGTGCGTGCTGCGACCCAGAGCGCCAGGGGTGTTCTCGATGGCGTTGGCGAGCAGGCGGTTCAAAGCGCCGGTACCAATGCGGTTCTGTGAGCCACTGCGCACTTTCTCGATTTGCACGAAGAGCTTGCCGATGTGGTCATTGTTCTTTGCCGAGATGGCGACGAGCGGGGCGTAGTTCAGGAAGAAGAACTCGCGGCGCATCAGTTCGTCCAGATTCTCGATGCGGTCCTTCTGGCTGCCATCGGGATGGAACAGGTCCCACTTGTTCATGACGAGGATGCAGGGCTTGCGCTCCTCCAAAATAAACTGGGCGATTTTACGGTCCTGCATCTTGGCTCCGGCCGCGCAGTCGATGACCAGCAGGCATAGATCCGCGCGCTTGATGCTCTGCAAGCTACGGTCCACGCTGGAAATTTCCACGACGGTATCCAGATGCGCCCGGCGGCGAATCCCGGCGGTGTCGATGAGCTGATAGTGCTTGCCGTTCCAACTGGCTTTGATGTCGAGTGCATCACGCGTGGTGCCCGGCACATCGCTGACGATGGCGCGCTCGGAGCCCAGAATGGCATTCACGAGGGAGGATTTGCCCGCGTTTGGCCGGCCGACGATGGCGAGCTTCAAGGGGCGCGTGTTTTGATGCGCGATGGCGTCTTCCGTTTCGCTGGACTCCTTCAGATCGAGGCGCTCAGAGACGAGTGCGACGAGTTCGTCGATGCCGAGACCGTGTGCGGCGCTAACTTCGAGGGTGTCGGGAAAGCCGAATTTGGAGAACTCGCTGGCGTTGAGTTTGCGCTTCGGGGAATCGGCTTTGTTGCAGACGAGGATGACCGGCTTGTTGGTGCGGCGCAGTTCGCGGGCGAGGCTTTGATCAATCGTGGTAATGCCATCGACGACATCGACCACGAACAGCAGCAAATCTGCCACATCCAGGGCGATGGAGGCCTCGATCTGCACTTGGTCGGTCAAAACGTCTTGGGTGCTGGCACCGATGCCCCCCGTATCCATGATCTCAAACCATGCCGGGCCACGGCGGCACTGTGCCGTGATGCGATCCCGCGTCACGCCGGCCTGATCGTGGACGATGGAGATGGTTTTGCCGGCAAGGCGGTTGAAGAGTGCGGACTTGCCCACATTGGGGCGTCCGACGATGGCGACGGTTTTGAGCATTGTTCAGAGAGCACGGTGCGCCCCCCTAGTCAATCATGTCCAGCGGCCTGCAACTGCTTGACACCGTCGGCCAGATTGAGAAAACCCGACAGAGCGGTGAATGTGGCGGCAAAAAGGGTGGGCCAAATGAGCCACTCAGGCTTGAGATCGAGCAGGATCCATAGAATGGCCGCCATCTGGGCAAAAGTGGCTGTTTTGCCGGTCCAGTGGGTATGGATTTGGAATTTTCCTGCAAAATGGTCGATCAAGAAGGCTCCGCCGATGGAAAGCAAGTCGCGTCCAATGACCAAAATCGGGAACCACAGGGGGAAATGCTGCCGCCAGGAGGTGAAACTGAGCAGGATGATGGCGGAGAGCATGAGCAGCTTGTCCGCAAGGGGGTCCATGATGGCCCCGAAGCGGGTGCGTTGATTGAACCGGCGGGCAATCCAGCCGTCAATGGCATCACTGATCGAGGCGATGCCAAAGACCGCCGCCGCCCAGAGGCGCAGGGCTTCGTTGGGGTGCTCGCCACGGGCGCTGTCGCCATAATAAATCACCAGCCCGATGAAGACGGGAATCAGCAGGATGCGGAAAATGGTGATCTGATTGGCGAGGTTCACGCTGCTACGTTCGCTTTTCACGCTTCACGGTTCAAGAGTTGAATCATGAAGTTTGATCGCTTTAAAGTGCGCCATGCCGCAAATCGAGCCAGTGGATCTCCTGAACGCCTACTGCGAGGGTGCCTTCCCTATGGGGGAGGACGACGGCTCCATCTCCTGGTACCGGCCTAAAATGCGCGGCATTCTGCCGGTGGCGGAATTTCATGTGCCGCGCCGGTTTGAGCGTTACCTGAGGCAGCACCCTTTCGAAGTGCGCTGGAACACGGCCTTTGGGGATGTGATTCGCGGCTGCGCTGACCGTGAGAGCACCTGGATCACGGATGCCATCATGGACACGTATGAGGAGCTTCATCGCCTCGGTTTTGCGCACTGCGCGGAGGTCTGGCGGGATGGCAAGCTGCGTGGTGGCGTCTATGGCGTGAGCATCGGCGGGGCGTTTTTTGGTGAGTCCATGTTCAGCCGAGAGCCGCAGGCCTCCAAGGTGGCGCTGACCCACCTGCAATGGCGTCTGCACGAGCGCGGTTTCCTGCTGCACGACACCCAGTGGACCACGCCTCATCTCGCCATGTTTGGCGGGCACGAGATCCCCTGCGCGCAGTATCTGGAACTGCTGCAGCGGGCGATTTTGCGGAAGGCGACGTTTATGTGAGGCGCAATCAGCTCTCGAAATACGTGTAGCCGCGCAGGCCAGCTTCGAAGCTTTCCATGATCTCGCGGCGCTCGATGGCGGTGATACGCTTGGAGATGACGGCGCTTTCAGCGAGGTTGCGGAAACGGGTGAGCATGTCCTTGGGATCATACTCCACGTAGGTGAGTACCTCCGCGACGCTGTCGCCTTCCAGTTCGCGGCTGTACTTCACCTTGCCATTTTCCACGCGGACGCTGACGACGTTGGTGTCACCGAGGAGGTTGTGCAGGTCGCCGAGGGTTTCCTGATAGGCACCGACGAGGAAGATGCCGAGCATGTATTCGTGGCCCTTCTCGATCTGCGGATCGTGCAGAGGGAGGGTGGAATTGATGCCGTGAGAGTGGGCGAATTTGTCGATCTTGCCGTCGCTGTCGCAGGTAATGTCGGAGAGCACGGCATTGCGCGTGGGTTTTTCCTTGAGGCGGTGGATCGGCATGACCGGGAAGATCTGGTCGATGGCCCAAAGGTCAGGCAGGCTCTGGAAGACGCTGAAGTTGCCGTAGTAGAAATCGGTCATGATCGTGTCGAGACGATCCATCTGGCTGCCGTCGTGGTCACAGCTCTCGCGCATGCTAGACACCCAGGTGAGGATGTCCCAGTACAACTCTTCGCCGTGCGCACGTTCGCGCAGGTTGACCTTGCCGTAGTTGAACTCGCTGCGCAGCTTGTCGCGGTAGTAGATGGCGTCGTTGTAGATTTCTTGCAGACGATCGCGGGAGGTTTTGGCGGCATGCTTTTCAGCATCCAGACGCAGTTCGTAAAGATTGCGCAGCAGAGGAGGGGCGTCCTTGGCGATTTCGAGATCGACGATGCCTTTGCGCGGCTCAAAGCGGTTGATGTCGAGGATGTTGATGATCAACACGGAGTAGTAGGCCACGATGGCGCGACCGGACTCGGTGATGAGATCAGGGTGCGGCACGCCAGCCTCGGCGGTGACTTCAGTGATAGCCTCGATGATGTCGGCACAGTATTCCTTGGTGCCGTAGTTGCTGCTGGCTTCGCTGGCACCTTTGAGGCCGTCATAGCTGATCGCGAGACCGCCGCCGAGATCGAGGATGCCCATGCGTGCGCCTTCTTGGACCAGACCCACGTAAACGCGCGCCGCTTCGGTGACCGCCTGACGAATGGCGCGGATGTTTGGAATCTGCGAGCCTTGGTGGTAATGCAGCATGCGCAGGCAGTCGAGCATGCCTTTCTCGCGCAGGCTGTCCACGACGTGCATGAGCTGCGAGATGTTCAGGCCGAACATGCTGGCATCTCCGCCAGAGCCGCTCCAGTGGCCGGCGCTTTCGGCGCTGAGCCGAAAGCGCACACCGAGCGTCGGGCGCACGCCCATTTTTTCACAACGTTCCAGGATCAAGTCCAGCTCCGTCGGCATTTCGAGCACCAGGATGACCTGTAGGCCCATCTTCTGCGCGTATAGCGCGAGGTCGATGAACTCCTCGTCCTTGTAGCCGTTACAAACGATGTAGGCTTCCGGGTCGTGCATGTAGCTCAGCGCGGCGATGAGCTCTGGCTTGCTGCCGGCTTCGAGGCCGTAGTGATACTTGCGGCCATAGCGGGTGATCTCCTCGATGACTTCCTGCTGCTGGTTCACCTTGATGGGGTAAACACCACGATAGACGCCCTGGTATTTGCCTTCCTTGATCGCGGAGGCGAATCCTTCATTCAGTTCGTCGATGCGCCAGCGCAACAGATCGCCGAAACGAATGAGCAGCGGCAGTTGCGTACCGCGTTCGCGCAGTCCTTTGACGATGGAGGCGAGCGAGACAGACTTGGTCTTCTTGCCGTCCTTCAATTTGACCACGACCTCACCGGTCTTCGCGATGTCGAAGTATTCATGTCCCCATTCGCGGATGCCATAAAGCTCGGCGCTGTCGTCGGTGGTCCATGCAGGGTTTTTCATTTTCGTGGGCGGGGTTGGAAGCGGTTTCAAGGGCGGCGATTATGGGGGCAAATTCGGAAATGCAAAGCGACATCTCGGGGAGGCGCGGGGCGTTCAAAACGCCCGGGACTGGCCAAGGCGTCAGGACTTGGCCCTGCGGAAGGCGAATGGGAGGTACAACAGGGAGTAAAAAACGAGGCCCAGACCGATGGTGCTGAGATTGTACCAGGGCCACGGGCCGAGCTGGTCAAACAGGCTGGCCTGCACCGGTTTCGTGCACTGAAAAGCATAGTTTGCTCCGAGTGTGTAGTTTACGAGGGCGATCACCGCATACCACGCTACGGAAAAGGTCATGATGCGCAGCACGGCTCCGGGCCGAGGACGACCCCCCATGGCGGTGACGACGTAGATCGCTGTGATTGGTACACCGCCATGCATGATGAAAAACAGAAAAAAACGTGGGTCCGGAAACTCATAGATCAGCGCGGGTGTCAGCAGCCCTTGGAGGGTGCCGGCGATGCCAAAAAAATACACCACCTCGCAAAAAAACGGGCGGCGCGTCCACAGCGCGATGCCGCCCGCGAGCGTGGCAATGTCACAGTACTGTAGCGGCAGCGCTGTCAGCACACTGAGCGAGCCGTAGAGTGCATGCACCACCAGACCAACGGGATACATGGCCAGCAGCACGCCGCCCAGCACCCGCTGCGAAAGCTCCGCCCAGCGCGTGCGGGAAAGCAGCAGCATCACGACGAACAGCACCAGCGTGATGACGAGCACCGCCTTGTGAGATGGGCCATAGGGATGAAAGGCAGGAGGCATGGCTCGCATCATACGCGGTTGTTGCGGAAGTCAGTCGGTTTATGGCATGCTGCGAAGATGTCACATGCCATCCCTACTTCTGCCAGCCCTGCGAACCAGAAAAATGAAGGTTGCCTTGTGTTGTTTGGTCTGACCTTTATCGTGATTGGCCTAGTCCTTGGTGCGTTTGCCTATTTTCCGCCGATCCTTTCGTGGTGGTCTTCGCACAGTTGGGAGGAAGTACCGTGCTGGATCGAGACTGCGGAACTCACGACCTCGAATGGCCGCAAAGGCGGCACGACCTACCGTGTCGTTGCCAGTTATCGTTAGGAGTTCGACGGGCGCAGCTATCATGGCGATGAGGTGAGCTTTTTTGGCGGTTCTGATAACGTAGGCCGCTTCCAAGAGCAGGCGTTTCAGCAACTGCATGCATTCCGGGGCAAAGACCGACCATTCCGCTGCTTTGTGAATCTGTGTCGCGATCTCCACTGGGGACTGCTGCTCATGATGTCATTTTTCTCAACGATCTTTCCGCTGATGGGATTTTTGATTTCCATCGCCGACTGGCAAGAGTCACGCGAAGCTAATTTGAAACAAAAACTGGCAGCCCAGCATCCTGGTGAACCGTGGCGCTGGCACTCAGAATGGGCGGAAAACTCGATTCAGGCTACCAGTGACTACCTGCCATTCATCCTCGGAACCGCAGCATGGATTTTGCTGGTGCAACTGCCGCTGGTGCTTGCGGTGATCTTGGGCGGAGAGCTGGCAAAGTCAGAGGAGGCCGGGCTTGCATTGTTACCAGTTTTGCTAGCCTTGATTCCACTTTGCATGGCTTGGAGGTGCGCGCAATCGCGCATGGCCCTCGGACGCCCGACTTTGCAGCTCAAGCAACTACCGGTGAAACCCGGATCGTTGTTGGAAGGCGAGTTGCGATTTGATCGGGCGCTTTCCCCCATGAGATCGGTTTCAGCGCGAGTGCTCTGCCAGCGGCAGAGCACTCGCAGCAAGGGAAATTCACGCACCAATGCCAAGGAAACAATTTGGGAACACATGGAGAATCTGCCCGCTGCCTAGGCCCGGCGTGACATCAGTGGTGTGATACTGCCGCTGCGCTTTGAGATTCCAAGCGGATTGCCTGCTGCCGTCGTGGATCAAGCATCCACAATTGAGGTTGATGGTGAACAGCATGTGTGGACGCTGGAGATCAGTTCATCGCAGGGGGGGGCAAACCCATGGCAATGCCTTGGCCCGTGTTTGCTGTAAAAGACACCGCAGGTGACGTCGAAAAAGATGCTGCAAATGCAGCAAACTCCACTGCGAAGGACTCGGTGGTGACTGTTGCTTTGAGCACGGAGGATCTCGCCTCGCAATTGCAGGTGCATGGCATACGAGCGGAGTTTGACTCGAATGGTTTTCCAACAGTCCTCGATTGCTGGGCGGGCCGAAATCGCTGTCTTCGCGCCGTCCTCCTACAGCATGGTGTCATCTGGATCGCAGTGTTTGTAATGGTGTACTATCAGCGTATGGGGCTGATCGCTTGGGGGTGTAAAGTCTGTTCTGTAAAAGGCTTTAGCCTTGCAATGCACGCCCCATTGGGGGCTGCGGAGTGAGGCGAGCGTAGCGATGCCGAACGCAGCAGCCCCCAATGGGGCGTGCCGCGAGCGGTGGCGAGGGGT
>CAINGK010000188.1 GCA_903848465.1 uncultured Verrucomicrobiota bacterium | reverse complement strand
CTCCCTCCTGCGCCTCGTCTCCGCCCTGCTCTGCGAGCAAAGCGATGAGTGGAGCACCGGCAAAATTTACCTCAACATGAACTCCGCTGAACCATCCCAAACCTGATCGCCACTTTTACAGAATAAAATTTGCGCCGCCGGCACGGTCAGCACCAGCACCAACGGCACGCGCCCAAAGAGCAAGGCGTCGGCTCCGGCATCATCGTGACCAAGGACGGCTACATCCTCACCAACAACCACGTGGTGGAAAACGCCAGCACGATCAAAGTCAGCCTGACCGACGGACGCGAGTTCAACGGCAAGGTGATCGGCCGTGATCCGAAGACGGACGTTGCCGTAGTCAAGGTGGAAGCCAAAGACCTGCCTGCCATGGCCTTTGCCGACAGCGACAAGATCGAAGTCGGCGACATGGTGCTCGCCGTGGGTCATCCGTTTGGCATTGGCCAGACCGTGACGACCGGGATCATCAGCGCGAAAGGCCGCGCCACCTTGGGCCTCGACTATGAGGACTTCATCCAGACTGACGCAGCGATCAATCCCGGCAACTCCGGCGGTGCGCTGGTGGACGTGGAAGGCCGCCTGATCGGCATGAACACAGCCATCCTTAGCCGCAGCGGCGGCAATGTAGGTGTCGGCTTTGCAGTGCCTACCAACCTCGCCCGCTGGGTGATGGAAAGCCTCGTGAACACTGGCCGCGTGGAGCGTGGATTCCTCGGCGTGAACATCCAGGATCTGACTCCGCAGCTTGCGCAGCAGTTCAAGCTGGACGCTGCCAAAGGTGCGCTGGTGTCTGGTGTTTCACCTGACAGCCCTGCTGACAAAGCCGGTGTGAAGAGCGGCGATGTGATCACCGACTTCAATGGCAAGCCCGTCACCGATAGCCGTCATCTGAAACTGCAGGTGGGCTCCACCACCCCTGGTGCTGCTGTGCCGATGAATGTGCTTCGTGATGGCAAGACCCAGACCCTCACTGTGACCGTCAAGGAACTGCCCGGCGACAAGCTGGCCGATGCCACCCCTGCCGCAGGCAAGGCGAATGACGCCTTGCATGGTGTCGGGGTGTCGGACCTTGACCAAGCCACGCGTGAGCAGCTCAAGGTGCCCTCACACGTCAAAGGTGCCGTGATCTCTTCCGTGGAGGAAGACTCCGTGGCCTATGAAGCCGGACTCCGTCAGGGAGATGTGATCCTTGAGATCAACCGTCAGCCCGTGAAGAACGCCGAGCAGGCCACCGCCCTGTGCGAAAAGCCCGCGAGCATGGTCTCGCTGGTGAAAGTCTGGAGCCATGGTGGCACCCGTTTCATCGTCGTGGATGAGAGCAAGGCAGGCTAATGTGTGAGTGAGCGATCGTGTGTAAGCGAACCCGCCCCGGTGCGAAAACGTCGGGGCGGGTTTTTTCTCGGGCTGCGCAGCAGCGATCCGAAACCTCAGCAATCAACAATCCTTGTTCGATAATCGTCAATCACGCATACCCATGGAGCTCTTCAGCCAGAGGATTGACGATTGTCGGACCATCGATTTTTGATTGTTGAAGTGGTGACAACCAACCTCAGCGCAGCTACCCATATGCCTACCCCGCCAGCCATGCGCATTTTAGTGATCGAAGATGACAGCAAGATCGCCTCGTTCATCGTGAACGGACTGAAGCAAAACGGCTTCGGTGTGGACGCCGCCGCCGATGGCGAGCAGGGGCTGGATCTGGCCTGCACGGTGACCTACGACTGCATCGTGCTGGATCTCATGCTGCCCAAGCTCGACGGTCTCTCGCTGCTGCGGCAGCTCCGCAAAGAGAAAGTGAACACGCCGGTGGTCATCCTCAGCGCCAAGGCCACGGTGGATGATCGCGTGAAGGGCCTGCAGGCCGGTGGCGATGACTACCTGACCAAGCCCTTCGCCTTCTCCGAGCTGCTGGCCCGTGTGCAAGCGCTCATCCGCCGCGCCACCCATGTGGTCGAGCCGACCACGCTCACCGCCGCAGGTGTCACCCTCGATTTGTTGTCGCGCGAAGTGAAGCGTGAGGGGCGCAGCATCGAACTGCAAAGCCGCGAGTTTGCCCTGCTGGAGCTGCTCATGCGCACACCGGGCCGCGTCGTCACCAAGACGATGATCCTGGAGCATGTCTGGGACTACAGCTTCGATCCGCAGACCAATGTGGTGGACGTGCTCGTACACCGCCTGCGTGCCAAGCTGGACAAAGACTTTGAGGTGAAACTCATTCAAACCATTCGCGGAGTTGGCTATGTCCTCAAACCTGTTTAAGCAATGGGGACGCAGCTTCGCCGTGCGGCTGACGCTTGGCTACGCGATGATTTTCACGCTCAGCGCCGTCGTACTCTTTGGTTTGCTCTATGTCCTGCTCGCCTCCGCCTTGGAGCGCAAGGACCGCGAGGTCATTGATGCGCGCCTGAAGGAATGCGCCGCTGTGTATTCCAGTGGTGGTCTGCCAGCCCTGCGCAAACTCGTGCAACTCAACAGCACGGATGAAAGCAAATCGAAGTCCTTCTTTGTCCGCGTCACCGGCAATCTCGGCAGCGTGCTGTTTGTGAATGTGCCCAACGACTGGCTGCAGGCGGATGAGGCTTCATTGCAAACGCAGAACGACACCGAGCGTTCCGACTGGTTGCGCATTCCGAAAGATGACGAGCGCGATCTCACCGTCGCCAGTGCGCGGCTCTATGACGGTTCCATCCTGCAGGTGGGGCGCAGCACCAATAGCCGCGAAACCGTGCTGCAGCCCTTTCGGCGCAATTTCCTGCTGGTAATGACGCCCACGCTGCTGCTTGCCGTGCTCGGCGGTGCCTACTTCGCGCATCGCGCCACCAAGCCCGTGCGCGAAGTCGTGGACACCGCGCGCACCATCTCAGACACCGGCGACTTTTCCGCCCGTGTCACCGCCCACGCCAGCCAGGCCGAGCTGGAGGAACTCGCGACCGAGTTCAATCGCCTGCTCGACAAGAACCAGTCGCTCATTCAAGGCATGCGCCATGCGCTGGACAACGTGGCGCATGATCTGCGCACGCCGCTGACCCGCCTGCGCGGCACCGCCGAGGCCGCGGTGCAGACCACGCCCGATCCCGTCGCACGCGAGGCGCTTGCGGATTGCGTGGAAGAATCCGACCGCGTGCTCACCATGCTCAAGGCGCTCATGGACATCAGCGAAGCCGAGGCTGGCATGATGAAGCTGCACCGCGAGCTTACGTCCATCCCCGCGCTGCTCAAGCAGGTGATCGAGCTTTACGATCTCATCAGCGAGGAGAAGCACATCACCATCACCACCGACTTTGCGCCTGACTGCCAGGCCTCCGTGGACCCCACACGTATGAGCCAGGCCTTCGCCAACCTGCTCGACAACGCCCTCAAGTACACGCCCGAAGGTGGCAAGGTACATCTGGCATGCCGCGCCGCCGACAACACCGTGACCGTCACCATCCACGACACCGGCATGGGCATCCCCGCCACCGACCAGCCCCACATCTGGGAACGCCTCTACCGTGGCGACAAAAGCCGCACCCAGCGCGGCCTCGGCCTCGGCCTGAGTTTGGTGAAAGCCATCGTCGAAGCCCACCAAGGCACCGTCGCTGTGTCGAGCGAGGCCGGGAAGGGGACCGAGTTCACCATCACCGTCCCGCAGATCCCGTTGGGGTGAGTTTAGGCTGACTCCCCTTCTGAGTGAATCGGAGTGTTGGACTTTTTCATCTTCAATCGAAGATGGTGCGCGATACAGGGTTCGAACCTGTGACCCCTACCATGTCAAGGTAATGCTCTACCACTGAGCTAATCGCGCGAGTCCGGGGGCGAAGTCTATAAACGGCTCCTGCGGTTTGGGCAAACGGTTTTTGGCAGGGAAATCAACTGTTGTTCACCTGCTTGCGTACCGTGGTGCCCTGATTCATCAAATCGTCTCGCTCCAAACCGGTGAGCCGGGTGATGGAACGCAGCAGCCAGAGCAGCAGGCCAAGTGTCACGCCCATGAGTGGGATGCCGATGACCAGGAAGCCGCTCCAGTTTAGGCGGCCGATGGCCTTGGTGTATTCCTCGCTGCCCGGGGTTTTATCCCCGAGAAGGTAGAGGGCCAGGGCGAAATTCATCGCGGAGGACAGCAGCATCGTGCCAGCCATGCCCCAGGAGGCTTGTTTGAGCAGTTGTGCGAATCTGTGGTGCTTCTCAGGGGTGTCGAGCGCCTGATGCAGGGCGGGCTGGTTGATGACCTGTGGATTAAGCAGCATCTCATTGATCAGCGGTTTGCCCCAGCGATGGCTCAGTGGGAAGGCGATGCCGAGGAAAATGGGGAACATGGCTTCCTTGGCGGCAAACCATGTCGCATTCAGATTCCACAGTCCCAGCACGCCGGTGAGGATGACGGCGATCAGCCCGAGTACGGAGAAAAAATTCAGCCCCCGCTTGTTTGTGAAGCACCAGATGCCAAATCCCAGTGGCAGCAATAGCGCCACGATCAGAGCCCACAACGGCCCCAGCCGCTCCGGCGCACTGAGTTTTTCCAGCGCGATGGACGGCAGGATGACGGTGAGGGCGAGGTCGAGAAGGGGGTGAGGCTGTTTTTGGGTCACGCGGAACTGTGGAATGATGAAGGCGGAATGTCGAATGGAATGGGTTGGGCTCGTCCTCGATCCTTTCGCGCCATTCTCGGTCGTGGCGAACGCTGAGGTTCCAATCATTGCAAACTGGGAACTGAAAATTGAAAACTGAAAATTGGCGGAGCGAGAAACTTGGGGCATGGAGATACGATCAAGGGGGCATGCACGACGGCTCGGCCAATTTTCAATTTTCAGTTCCCAGTTCGCAGTTTTCAGTTTCTCGCCCCCCACAGCGGCTAGCTGGCGTTGCATGATCGGAGACGAGGACGAACTGCGCTACTTGCCTTTACAACCCCGACTCCTCCTTGCTTCCTTGTCACTCCGTTTTACGCTCTTCTTCCTCTCATTTCCATGGTCGCCACCGCAGCCCCCAGCCTCATCGAAGAAATCCGCCGTCTCAAACAGGAACGCAAGGCCGTGATCCTGGCGCACAATTACCAGGACAAGGCCATCCAGGAGATCGCTGACTTTGTGGGCGATTCCCTCGGCCTGGCCTACAAGGCGAAGGAAACCGAGGCGGATGTGATCGTCTTCTGCGGCGTGCATTTCATGGCGGAAACCGCCAAGATCGTGAACCCCGGCAAGATCGTCGTCCTGCCAGATGCGAACGCCGGCTGCTCGCTGGAGCAGAGCTGCCCAGGGCCGCAGCTTGAGGCCTTCCTGAAGGCGAATGCCGCCAAGAACTACTACGTCATCGCCTACATCAATTGCAGCGGGCATGTGAAGGCCCTCAGTGACTGCATCTGCACCAGCGGCAACGCCGACAAGATTGTCGAAGCCGCGCCGAAGGATCGCCCGATCCTCTTTGTGCCAGATCAAAATCTCGGCTCATGGGTCATGGAGCGCACGGGCCGCAAGATGGACCTGTGGAAGGGCGCCTGCTACGTGCATGTGGAGTTCACCCGCGACAGCATCCAGCAGATCAAAGACGAGCACCCGGACGCCAAGGTCGTGGCCCATCCCGAATGCACCTACGCCGTCCGCATTTTGGCCGATGAAGTTTGCAGCACCGAGAAGATGGTGGGTTATTGCCGCAGCAGCCCCGCCAGCACTTTCATCATCGTCACCGAAAGCGGCATGCTGCACCGCCTGGAGCGCGAAGTGCCCGGCAAGAAATTCATCCCCGGTCCCACCGGCCACTGCGCCTGCGCCGACTGCCGCTACATGAAGCTCAACACCCTGCAAAAACTCCACGACTGCCTGCGCGATCTGACGCCGCAGGTCGAGATGCCGGAGGATTTGCGGAAGCGTGCGGAGAAGCCGATCTTGCGGATGCTGGAACTGAGCCGCTGAGGTGCCTCTTTCGTCTAGGTGCGCTGCGATCACAGGATAGCGCATGTCTGGTCGTGGGATGGGTGTGGCGACAGCCCGCCCGTCTCTGAGCGTGTGGAATCGCCCGATGACTCGCGCCCCTCCACAGCCGGGCGGTTTGGCGAAGGGAACTTTGGGTGTTGAAGGAACACAGCGCGCCAAACACACCCGGCGTACGATGGATGCTCGCGCTGCGAAAGGGGCTGGTACAAAGCAAACGCGGCAGCGTCTTTGTATGCGTGCGGCAAGCCTGGGCGCGACGCCGCTTTCGCAGGCCGGACGGCAGGCTCAGGACGAAGAGCGTTCTTCACCCCGCGAAAGCGGTAGCTACGATGCAGGCTTGCGCCGTGCATCTTCGCGACCGCACTCCAAGACGCTGTCGCGCTCGCGGTGGCACTGGCGTGGATGTGGCTGGCAGGCTAAAAGCTAACGAGATACCGCCTTGGCTGGGTGCTGTTCCATGCGGGTGCTTTTGCCTGCCCGTCGATGAGCGGCACCGCCAACACGCGGGTTCACGCTCGATGTCAAACCGGTGTGCGACGGTGCTGATCCACCGCTGCGATGCGGCATGACAGCCCGTGTGCTTTATCCTTCAAAGAGCGCGCTGATCGACAGGCTGGAGTGCCCATCGTGCTTTCCTACCGCCACCACGCCGGCAGATCCGTCATCGTGTCCTTCAGAATGCTACGGATCGCCACACGCTCGCCGGGCGCGAGATGCGCGTGCTGGGCATCCGGCTGCTCACGCAGGTACAGCGCCATGTGGTAGTACACACGCTCCTTGAGTTCCTTCGGCGCTTCCTTCCAGGTGTCCGTGTAGAGCATGTAGCTGCAGCGGTGTTTGAACATGTGGGTCTTCAAATCGAGATCCTTGAGCGATAGGCCGGTCTTTGACACCTTGCGGTCGCGCAGGAAATCCTTCACGTAGGCGGGATCGCCGATGATGCCCTTGGCGGGGAATTTGGCCTCGTCGGCAAAGACGATGTAGCGCGCGAGTTCCTGCGCACGTTCCTCGATCTCCGCCTTGGCCGCAGCGCCCAGCATGCCTTTGCCTTCGCTCTTGAGCTGGCGCACGGTGTAGATGGCATAGACCAGCCGGTTCTCGAAGCCCATCTGGTGCTCGTTCACCAGATTGGGCAGGATGTCGCTCGTGGGCAGCAGGTGCAGGCTCAGGTCGGAGAACTGCCCGGGGTTCACCGAGGTGATCTCGTTTTTCCCGTTGTTCGGGATGCCCATCACGTTCGCCTTGTTGTTGGCGATGTTGTGCTGACCGGTCAGATGCCAGCCGCCAAAGCGCATCTCCAGCGGGATCTGGTGCCCCTGCACGTCCCGGCGGAAGGTCTCCAGGCTTGATCCGGCACGTGAGACCAGCAGCGACTCTGCGATCAATCCCGGCAGGCGGCGTGTGGCGTTGCCTGCATGGCAGTTCATGCATTTGGTGGAGCGAGTCACATTCGGCACCGGCCCGCCAGGGCGCAGGCGGTCAAAGACATAAAACATCGGCCCCATCTCGGGATCTGCGGCGATGATCTCCACCAGCCCGCCCGGCACCCAGCCGATGTAGGTGTCCTCGTTGAAGTACAGCGCACGCGGGTTGCGCGGATTGATGATCTCGCTTTGCAGCGAACTCGCGGAGAACACCATGATCTGCGAGCTGATCGGGATGTTCAGCGCCTCCAGCAGGCTGGTCAGGAAGGCTTTGTCATTCGTAGTGTCCAGCCTCACCTCGCCTTTTTGCGCCTTCTCCTGCAGCTCGGCAAAGCGGTCCTTCGGCTTCCAATCGAGGTAGGAATGCGGCGGCCCCTTGAAATCGATGACACGCGGCTCCTTCGTCTCCGCCGCCCAAGCGGTGGAGATCGATAAAAACAGCAGCATCATCAAGAATCGGGAACGCATCGTGCTCTATACGCTTGCGAAGTTACCCAAATCGCAGCAGACAACCACCAATCAATTGTCATTCTGGAATCCTCCCACCCTCTCATGCCTACCATTCAGCCTCGCCGTGCAGGCATTCTGATCCCAGTTTTCGCCCTGCGCACGCCCGATGACCTCGGCATTGGCGACATCGGCGGCGTGCGTCAGCTCATCGACTGGGCCGCCGACACCGGCCTCGGCTTTGTCCAATTTCTGCCCATCAACGCCACCGGCAGCGATAGCAGCCCCTACAACGCCATCAGCTCCGTCGCGCTGGATTACCTGACGCTCGATCTCTCCCCGGCGGTGGTGCCTGAGCTGGACGAAAAATTCTACGGCAGCATCACCGGCATTCTGCGCGTGGATTTGCTGCGCCATGGCTCGGTACACTACCCCAAGGTGCGGCGGCTGAAAAACACGCTGCTGCGCCGTGCCTTCAGTCAAGTCGAAAGCCAGACTGGGCGAATGGCCCAATTTGAGGCCTTCTGCGAAAAGGAAGCCTCCTGGCTGGATGACTTCTGCCTTTTCAAAGTCCTCATGGAAGAGCACGGCCATGAAGACTGGACGAACTGGCGCGAGGAGCTGAACACCGCCGCCAAAGCCCGCGCGTGGCGTGATGCCAAGGCTGACGAGATCGACGACCACATTCTGTTTCATGCCTACGTGCAGTGGCTCTGCTTCAGCCAGTGGGGGGAGCTCCGTGCTTATGCCAACGGGAAGGGCGTCAAGCTCATGGGCGATATTCCCTTCGGCATCTCCTGGTGCAGCGCCGATGTGTTTTTCAAGCCCGAGCAGTTTGATCTCGAATGGTGCGGTGGCGCGCCGCCAGAGACCTATTTCAAAGACGATTACTTCGTCCAGCATTGGGGCCAGAACTGGGGTATTCCCCATTACCGCTGGGATGTCATGGAGCGCGGCGGCTTCCAGTGGTGGCGGCAGCGCACGCAGAAGCTGACCGTGGTCTTTGACATCTTCCGCATCGACCACGTGCTCGGCTTCTACCGCATCTACAGCTTCCCGTGGCGTCCCACCCGGAATGCGGAGTTCTGCTACCTCAGTGATGAGGAGGCGAAAGCCCTCACCGGCGGGCGTCTGCCGCACTTCATCGAAAATGCTGACGACACGCCTGAGCACAAAGCTGCGAATCTCGCCAACGGCGACAAGTACCTGCGCATGATCCTCGACGCCGCAGCCGGCAAAGCCGAGGTGGTGGCCGAAGACCTGGGCACCGTGCCGGATTACGTGCGCCCGCATCTCCTCAGCCTCGACATTCCCGGCTTCAAAGTCAGCCAGTGGGAGCACAACGATCAGGGCCGCGTGGTCATGGGCAGCACCTACGACAACTGCGCCTTCACCACCTACGCCACGCACGACCATGAGCCCATGCGAACGCATTGGGAGCACCGCCGTCGTGATGCCGCCAGCAGCGATGAAAGCGAGCGCGCTCTGGGAAACAAAGAGCTGGGAGATCTCGCCGAGTTCGCCGGTCTGCGCTTCTCCGCCGACGGCTGGCCAGAATACGACGCCCACATCCGCCATGCCCTGCTGGAAGCCCTCTTCACCAGCAACGCACGCTTTGCCGCCTTCATGCTCACCGACCTCTATGGCCTCGAAGACCGCTTCAATGTCCCCGGCATCGCCGCCGACAGCAACTGGAGCGCCCGCCTGCCCATGACCGTGGCCGAACTGCGCAACGCCGCGCCCTGGAAAGAGGAAGGCGAGTGGCTCAAGAAGGCGATCAAACGCACGGAACGCTAGAATCCGAACGTGGCTTTACGGCAGCCCCCACGTCCCACGCAGCGCTGCATAGTCCGCCTTCGGTAGCAGCACATAATGCGGCGAGGCGGCGGGATCGAGCCAGCGCAGGAGGCGCGTCAGATCCCCCTCGGCCATGGTGGTGCAGCCAGCGCTGGGCTTGTCTGGGCCACGGCGCACATGGAAGAAAATGGCGCTGCCATAGCCCGGTGCGGCAGGCTGCTGATTGTGGCGGATTTCGAGCATCCATTTGTAGGCGGAGTCGCCCAGGCGCATTTTTTGTTTCTCAAACCAAGGGGGAATGCCCTGGCGGGGATCAATGCGGATATGGCGGTTGTAATACTCCGGCATGGTCGAATCATCGACATAGGCGTCCCACGGCCCGACCTGAACATACGGCCAGCGGGCACCACCCGGCGGGGTGGTGGCATAGCCAAACAGGGAACCGAGCTGGAATACGCCTGCTGGTGCACGCCAGTCCTTTTCCACCTTGGCAGGAATGCCGTTCTGCGGGGGATTGAAGACTCCGCGCCCCCAGGCCAGCCCCTTCCTGCCCAGCAGGACGGGCACCGATTTCTCAAAGACTGGCTGCCAGGGCGCACTGGCGGAAGCACGCTGATAGCACTGCATCGTGGCGGTGTTGGAGTTCCACGTCGCTGCTTGGGAGACGATCACCTGACGCACTGAGCGCCCGAGCTGCGCGTGAGACTCCGAAGGGCACAAGGCGGAAATGCCGATGCCCAGCAGGGTGATAAGGAGTGCCTTTTTTCGATGAAAAACTTTTTGGTATTGCATGATGAAGCTGTTTCCGAATATATTCATTAAATCAACCCTGCCGGGTTAATTGGATTCAGGTTTTGGGGGTTTTTTTCCTGAGCTCCGAGTTCCGGCAGGGTTGTTTTTTTGCCTGAGAGAGGGGGCTGGTAGGCACTTACGGCAAAATGCGCTTGGTTTCCAGGGAATCGTCGGCTTGGAGCCTGCCGTCTATCATCGAAATCACTTCACTCTGCCTGGGGCTGGAGGGAATTGTTGGTGCTACGGGCAGTACTTCAAAAAATGCACCCTTTTTATAGCGTGTAGATCACCCGCGCTGCGCTTGCTGCGCCAGGTGGGATTTCGGCGATGGGTTCGAATTTGCAGACCGGGGACGGTGCTGGCGGCAGCTTGCAGGGAGTCGGTGACGAGGATTTCCCAGGCTTTGGCGATGTCTTCGCCCAACTTGCTGGCGGCATTGACTTCGCGGCCAAAGACCTCCTGGTCGCCGATGCGGAGCTTGGGGCCGTAGCCGAGGCCGATGCATTGCAAAATCTGCTCCTCCTGGGGCTTGCCCACATTGTAGATTTTGGCGGCGCGCTGCATGTCCACCGCCGCGTTGACAAACGTATCCGCTCTGCCCACACTCAGACCATGGCCGTGAGCACCGCTCAGAAAGTACATCTTGGTTTAGTCCTCACCGGACTGGCCTGCCTCATCGCAGCCATGCTGTTCCCCTATGGACTCTACCTGCCCATTGCCTGGGCCATCCTCGGGGGTATCATCTGTTTCACCCTGAAGTGTGAGAAGTGCGGCCAGCGGATCGCCACGCAAAATCCCTTGGTCGCCTACGGCTGGAACTGGGGCGTCTGCACTCGCTGCCATCCCCGCCCGAAAAAGTAGCCGCTCATCTCGCAGCCTCATCCGCCCGCCTTTTCGCTTCGATTTCACGCATCATTTTTCCCAGATGCAGATAAGTCCGCACGGCTGAGATCGTGGCCAAAACCAAGGCAAGCATCAAAAAAGGCACAGCGTGGATGAAGTGAGCTGAACGGTACCAGACAATCCCCACACAAGGCACTGCCAGAAAAAGGAAGTGGCTCACGAAACGAAAAGCGACCAACGAAAGTCGAAAGGTCTGATCGGGAGAACGGGCCATTGGGCTGGAAAGTTAAGGTGGCATTCACTCCGCTCAATCCCAATCATCAAAGTAAAACTGTGCAAAATTGATGCCGCGACTCTCCCACCCAATTTCCAATTCCCAGTTTTCAGTTGTCAGTTTTCAGTGCTCACCGCGTTAACTCCAACCTCCGCGCCCAACCACTCGCGCCAGCGTCCGAGTCCGACCTTGTTCACTCTCCCCTCATGCTCCCTCGCCTCCTCCTCACCCTCCTCCTCGCCACCGCGCTGCGCGGCGAAGCACCCGCCACCAAACTCGCGCCACTCCTCCGGCCCTTCGTCGAAAGCCACACGCTCGCCGGTGCCGTCGTTCTCGTCGCAAATCCCGACAAGATCCTCGATGTCGAAGCCGTGGGCTCCATGGACATCGCCGCGCAGAAGCCCATGCGCACCGACTCCGTCTTCTGGATCGCCTCGCAGTCGAAGCCCATCACCGCCGCAGGCCTCATGATCCTCGTCGATGAAGGCAAGGTCAATGTGGACGATCCGGTAGAAAAATACCTCCCCGAGTTCAAAGGCCAGCAGGTCAATGTCAGCACCGATCCCGCCAAGCCCCAACTCGTCGCCCCGCGCCATCCCATCCTCGTGCGCGAGGTCCTCAGCCACACCAGCGGCCTCGACTTCAAGTCCGAGATGGAAACCCCCACGCTCGATTTGAAGCCCCTCGCCGAGCGCGTGCGCAGTTATGCCAAGATGGCCTTGCTCTTCCAGCCCGGCAGCAAATCCAAGTACTCCAATGCCGGCATCAACACCGCAGGCCGCATCATCGAAGTCGTCAGCGGCATGCCCTATGAAAAGTTCCTCGCAGAGCGCCTCTTCAAGCCCCTCGGCATGAGCGACACCACCTTCTGGCCCAGCAAAGAGCAGCAGTCGCGCCTCGCGAAATCCTACAAGCCCACCGCTGCGAAGGATAACCTCGAAGAGATCCCCATCGGCCAGCTCCTCTACCCATTGGACAACCCCGAGCGCCAGCCCATGCCCGCTGGTGGCCTCTTCGCCACCGCCAAGGATCTCTCCCTCTTCTACCAAATGCTGGCACACAATGGCATACTCAAAGGCACTCGCATTCTCTCCGAGAAAGCCGTGCAGACCATGACCAGCGATCAGTCCGGCGAGGCCAATTCGCACTACGGCTTCGGCCTCGCCACCGATGGCAAATCCTTCACCCACGGCGGCGCTTACGGCACCAATTCCCGCTACGACCGCGAGCAGAAGCTCATCACCGTCTTCCTCGTCCAGCACGCCGGTTGGGCAGGGGAGGGGAAGAGCATCCTGCCGCTGTTTCAAAAAGCCGCCACCGCCGCTTACGGCCAGGGCGGTGCCGCTCCGTCATCACAGATCGAAGTCGGTATCACCAGCGCCCCCGCCGCCGTTTTGCAGGCTGGCACCAATAAGCTCACCCTCGCAGATCACGTCCGCCTCCTTCCCGCCAAAGACCGCGCACAGGCCCTCGTCGGCGGCAAGATCACCGGCTCGAATACCTCGCCCACCGCAGGCTTTCAGCCCCTTGGCGAAGTCAAAGCCGCACCCGCCAGCGGCGAGTGGGCAGACGTCAAGCTCACCACCACCCAGTCCTACCGCTGGCTGCGCTACGAAGCCCCCGCAGGTTCGCATGGAAACGTCGCCGAGATCGAATTCTACGCGGGCGACAAGAAACTCAAAGGCCAGCCCTTCGGCCCAGCTGGTGGCTACTATCGCGGCGCACTCGATGGCAAACCCGAGAGCTACATGAATGCCCCCACCGCAGACGCGCAGTACGCCGGCATCGATCTCGAAGACCAGGCCGCCACCGCGCGCCCCTCCATCAATCCCGGTGGTGGCGACTCCGACACACCACGCCTCGTCACCATCAAGTGCGCCACCCCCGGCTCCACCATTCGCTACACCCTCGATGGCACCACGCCCGATGCCCAAAGCGGCACCGTGTATGAAAAGCCCTTCACCATCGAGAAGAACGCCATGATCACCACCGTGGCCTTCAGCCCCGCGCTCGCCCCCAGCCCCGCGGCACTCTCCACATTGTGGATCGGCAAGCAGCCGCACGCGCCCATGAGCTCCTTCCACGTCGGCAACAGCCTCACCGGCAACGCCAGCCGCTTCCGCGTCTTCATCCGCACCGCCGGCGGCCGCGATGACTTTCCCGCCTACCTCATCGGCGGCTCACTCACCAACAAGCTCTGGAACGAATCCCACGGCGCCGATCAAAAACGCTGGGACACCGAATACGCCAAAGCCGTCCATCCGCTCGACTACTTCACCATCCAGCCCCGCGACTTCGATGTCCCGCGCGAGGCCGACCACGCCACCCGTTTCATCAAGCTCATCCGCGAAAAATCCCCCAACGTGCAGCCCTGGCTCTACGCCGAGTGGGACGAGATGCCCCGCGCCCGCCCCACCGACAAAGGCCTCGTGCCCAGCTACCAGATGAAGAAGACCTTTCCCGCCCTCACCTGGCAGGAATCCATGAGCGCCATGCTTCTCTACAACGAAGAAGTGCAGCACCAGATCACCGCGCAGTACCACGAAGGCAAACCCGTCCGCATCATCCCCACCGCCATCGCCATGGGCTGGGCGCGCACCATGATTGATCAAGGCAAACTCCCCGGCGTCCTACCCGGAGAGTCCAGCTACTACGCCACCCTCTTTGACGATCAAGTCCACGTCAATCCCTCCGGCTGTTACCTCGTCGGCCTCACCTGGTACGGCGCACTCTATCGCCAGTCTCCCGAGAACAAACTCCTCCCCATCGGCACCGACCTCACGCAGGACCAAGCCACCGCTCTTCAAAAGCTCGCCTGGGACGTCATCCAAAACTACCCCGACTGCGGCCTCTTCCAAGAAGGTGCCCAGCCCTGCGCCAAGCCCCAGATCACCAACGACGGCAAACAAATCACCCTCACCTCCGCCACCGAAGGTGCCTGGTTCCGCTACACCCTCGACGGCACCCCACCCACCCGCACCCGCGGCTACATCTACTGCGGCCTCATCTCCGTCCAGCCCGGCATCCAGGTGAAGGCCGTGGCGTATAAGAGTGGGATGAAGGATAGTGAGGTGGCTGAGTAGGCTTCAGAGTTGCTGACCGAGAACGTCGTCCCGTGCTTTAGCTCGGCTTCATAGCTCGGTGGAAAAGGTATTTAGTCCTTCGCAGCGCGGCGCAGGCATCCAGGTAGGCGCAAACAAACGTTTGGGATTGCCCTCCGACCGGGGCCATCTAGACTTCTCGAAGTACGAGATGAGCTTGTGGTGGGGTTTGGGATTGCCCTCCGACCGGGGCCATCTAGACTGCGGCGGATGAACATGATGGAGGCAGTGTAGTTTGGGATTGCCCTCCGACCGGGGCCATCTAGACTCCGAAGTCGTCGCGGGCGTCGCACCCAGCAGTTTGGGATTGCCCTCCGACCGGGGCCATCTAGACTGTAAATGGCAACGTAGTAAGGGTAGTCATGGTTTGGGATTGCCCTCCGACCGGGGCCATCTAGACTGGCCTTATTCGCTGTATTATGCGGGCAGTAGTTTGGGATTGCCCTCCGACCGGGGCCATCTAGACTAGCGCGATTGCAGCAAAGCCAGCG
>CAINGK010000187.1 GCA_903848465.1 uncultured Verrucomicrobiota bacterium | reverse complement strand
TCCCTCCTGCGCCTCGTCTCCGCCCTGCTCTGCGAGCAAAGCGATGAGTGGAGCACCGGCAAAATTTACCTCAACATGAACTCCGCTGAACCATCCCAAACCTGATCGCCACTTTTACAGAATAAAATTTGCGCCGCCCTCTACCGGTGCATCTGGCGTAGATCCGACCCCTGGCAACCAGCATAGCCTGACTTTAACCCAAACCACCACCACATCCATTCTTGCGGTCAGCGGTACGGGTCTGACGAATAGCGTGATCGGTGGTGCAGCCGGGGGCACCACTGCCGGCACTCCGCTAAACAATTCCACACTGACTTTGAACATTGGTGCTGGCTTTACTGACACCTATGCGGGGCTGATTGGCTGGGATGGCACTGGTTCGGTGGGATTCCAAAACAACATCAACCTCGTCAAAAGTGGCGGCGGCACCCTGGTGCTGAGCGCTAATCTAAGAAACTGGACGGGCACTATGAGTGATGCAGGTGCCAACCTGACTAACACCACCACGGACCCCACCCGTCCTGAGCTGGACCTCACCGGTGGTGTGCTGCGCCTCACCAACACGGCATTCATCAATACGGTGATCCGCAATACGGGTGGCGTCATTGACGACCTCGGGGCCACTTATGGAAACAACTATTTCCTCATCGTCTCAGGCGGTTTGATCGCGTTCTCGCAGACGACCGATACCTTCGGCAATTCCGGCCTCACCGCTTCTTCCCATGGCGTTGGTGCTCTTAATATCGCGGGCAACAATGCCATCACCGACTTCACTGGCAGTGACATGTATCTCGGTGCCATCGGTGCGCGCATCTATTCCAATTCGCCCTTGGCTGCTGGCTCTGGCAGCAGCTATCGCCTGGGTGGCGGTGCACCATGGCAGACTCTGGGCTCCGCCGCAGTGGGCGGCAGCGGCGGTTATTTGCAGATCTCAACGACCAACGTGGTGACCGGTACTAACAACGTCATCATCGGCGACAACGGCAGCTACAACGGCAACAGCGGACTCTTCGGCGGCAACAGCTCGGTGGAGTTCACGGCGGCGCAGAACTTCGATGGCACGATCACACTCGCAGGCGGTACTCTGGTGGTGTCGAATGCCAATCAGCTCGGCACCTTGTCCGCGACTCCGACTGCAGGCAGCATCATTCTGGATGGCGGCATCCTGCGCTACGGCGGCACCCTGACTACCGATCTGTCGAACCGCATCACCATCGCTGGTGGCGGGACCATTGATACGGCCGCAAACATCGTCACCTTTGCCACCGCCATTGGCAATTCCAGCACTGGAACGAGTGGCCTGAGCAACGGCGGCCTTGCCAAGAGCGGCACCGGCACCCTGACCTTGAACAAGGTCAATACCTATGCCGGAGCGACAACGGTCAATCAAGGCACGTTGACCCTCGACCTCAACACGGCTGCCAATAACAACGTGGCACCCAATACCAGCCTGGTACTCGCAGGTGGCAACCTGACTGTTGCAAGCACCGGCGGTGCGACAGTGCGTTCGCAGTCCTTCACAACCGGCGGCACCAGCTTTGCCTCGGGTTCCTCGACCATCACCCCAACACTGAGCGCAGCAGGAACAGGAACACCTAACCTGACTGTCGCCTTTGGTGCTCTGAGCCGCAGCAGCGGAGCTACTGGCAACGTTGTCTTCACCACTGGCAATACCGACGCGACTAACACACTGCTCACCCAGACCGGCATCGCGACGACCAACACGCTGATCACGGACGCCAACGGCGTGGCCTATCTCACCTTTGGCACCAGCGCCACAGCGATCGACAACTGGGCGGTGACAGATGCGACCACTGCTTCAAAGATTGTGATTGCGCCTGGATCGGGCTTCTACACGGCCGCCACAGCTACTACTATCTCAGGAAATGCTGACATTGGTGCCCAGAGTCCGACGGTCACCGGCTCTGCAGGAGACAATGCGATCACCAGCATCCGCTTTGACAACGCCGCAGTGCGGACGCTCACCTTGAATCAAACCGGGACTTCGACCTTCTCGATCGGCGGCATCCTGATCGGCTCTTTGGTCGGCAACTTCGCCACCACCATTGCCGGCACCGCGACACTCCAGGGGCCAAGTCTTGGAGCAGGCGATCTGGTGATTCAGCAGTGGGACACCTCCAGCAACCTGACCATCAGTGAACCGATCGGGGGTGCGGGCCTGACCAAGAGCGGCACGGGAGCCCTGGTTCTTAGCAGCACTACCAGCAACTACGCCGGGCAGACCGTCATCAACGGCGGCACCTTGCAGGTCGCAGCCACGACCAACCTGGGCAACACCACGGGAATCACGCTCAACGGTGGTACGTTTATCAACAATGGCACGGTGAACATAGCGAAGATCTTCACGCTCGGTCTTAACGGTGGCGGTATCAACGTCAATGCTGGTGGCAACCAGTCGGTCGGCACGCTGGGGGACAATCTCGCCTACCTCGGCCTCGGTTCGCGCACTCTCAATCTGACCACGGGAACTTCGGACCGTCGCACCGACTTCCAGTTTAATATTGGTGACAACGGCGGCCCCACCAGCCTGGTCATTGGTACGCTGACTGGAGCGACCAGCCAGTCCGTCGTGCGGCTCAGCGGCAACAACACCTACACCGGCACCACGACCATCACTCTGGGCGCTCTTGAACTGAACAGCGCGCAGGCTCTGCCCGGCGGCCTCGGCGGCACCACCCTATCGAGTGCCAACACTGGCGGCGGTAATCTCATCTTCAACGGCGGCACTGGGACCAACCGCGCCCTGCTCGGACTCAGCACGGCCAGCGGTGATTTCATGCGCGCCTTGGGCAGCGGTTTCGACCAGGTCACCTTTGCCGGCAGTGGTGGTTTTGGCAACATCTCCGGGGGGACCACCCGCATCGTCAAATTTGCTGATTCTACCAATGGTGCCGTCAGCGGTGTGGTGACCTGGGGTTCGACCTTCTTCCTGCCTTCCGGTGGGCAGTTGGAGTTCGGCCTGTCGAACACCAACGCGCCCGAAGCCGGCGCGATCGACTTCCAGAATGGACTTGCCCTCGGCAATGCCGCCCGCATCGTGGACGTTCAGGACAACAACCAATCGGCGAACACCAGCAATGTGGACGCCATTATCAGCGGCACCCTGACCACCAGCGGAGCCTCCGGCAACCTGACAAAAACCGGGGCGGGCGTGCTGAAGCTGACTGCAAACAACTCCGTCGGTTCCAATGCGGCCAGCACCATGACCATCACCGGGGGTATCTCCTTGTGCCGGCATTGAATTCACTGCTTGGTTCCACGGGCTCGAATCGCAACGTGACGGTTACCGGCACTTCAGGTATCTCGCTCCTGGGTGCTACGCCTGGCACTTCGACTTTCACCCCTCTTTTCGACCGTCTGGCCCTGTCTTCCACCGGTTCTGCGTTGATGGACACCAGCAACACCAACGTGCTGGCCAACATTGATGTGAGCGCCTTCGCCAGTCTCCAGCTCGGTGCCTACAGTGACATTGCCGGCACTCCCGTTTACTACGGCGGCTCCATCACTCCAAACAGCACAACCTATCGCTTCGCTGACCCCTCCACGGCCAATAAAGGGGGTCTCGGGCCTGTGGCCACCGCCGTGCAGTTTGCTGCGAATATCCTCGTCCTGACCAAGCAAAACATCTTCACGGGAAGCAATGCTCTCGCGCTGAATTCCGGTGTGTTCTATCTCACCAACAGCAACAATTTCACAGGTGGCACCACCTCGACCGGTGGCAATGGCACCTCAGCACTTGGGTTTGGCAACGACACGGCCCTGGGCACGGGCTTGTACACCGTTACCAACACCGCCGCCTGGATGGGTGCCTTGAATGGTGACCACGCCATCAGCAACAACGTCAAAGCTTCGGCCGCAGGCAACTTCGTCGTGACGGCTGACGTGGCCAGCGACGGGGTCGCTAATGCGGGTGCCTTGACTTACCTCGGCACCACGACGCTCGCTGCGACGCAGACGATCTTCTCCCGCACCAGCCATGACGCCATCTTCCTGGGCGACGTTACCGGGCCGACCACCCTCACCCTCAGCGGCGGCCTCTTCTCCTTCCTGACGCAGGTCAATGGAGCAGTGGCAAAGAATTATGGAGCGCTGACCACAGGTAACAGCAGCACGATCATGATTGACGACAACCGCTCGCTGGGTGCTGTCAATGGCACGCTGACGATCGGCACCTCGACCTTGGAAGTGCAGCCTGGCTTCACGACTACCGTGAGCCTGCCCTCTGGCCGCGCGGTGGCGATTACCGCTGCCACAATACCTGTGTTCAACACCCCTGGTGACGCGCTCAGCATCACCGGCGTGACCACGGGCGGACTCTATGGCACCTCTTCTCTGAGCATCGCTGGGGCACTCTCCGGCGGCACGACCGGCGGTTTGACCAAGACTGGCCTAGGCACGCTGACTTTGTCGAACGCCAGTGCCTCTGCCTTCACGACGGGTGCGGGCAAGCTGAACATCTTTGCAGGCACCCTGGTGCTCGATGGTGCCACAGCGGCGGCCAACTTCTTTGGTTCGATGACTTCGGCCAGCATTCCTTTGGTCCTCGGCACCACCAGCGGTGTGTTCGGCGGTGGCGGCACCTTGCAGATCACGGGTACCACCGCTCAGTCCCTGGGCACGGGGGCTTCGGCGGTCACCGTCAATCCGCGCTCGAATAACATCAACCTCACCGGAAGCTTGGCGCTGACCCTGGGTGCCATCACCCGCACCACGGGCAGCTACCTCAATTTCGCGGTGCCCACCGGAACAGTCACCTCGGCCACGCCAGCCATTGCCGGATTGGTCAATGGTGCCACCACCTGGAATGGCAACGACTGGGCTGCTGCCAGCGGCACGGCCATCAGCCAATACCTGAGCACAAGCTACACGGTGCTCACGGGGACATCAGCGGCTCCGACCATCACCAGCAGCGCCAATGCCAACTACATTATCGACAGCAACACGACCGGTCCCACCGTGACGCTGGCTGCTACTGGTACTCTGGCTGCACCGAACCAGATCAACACCCTGAAATTCAGCGACACCAGCGCTCGCACCCTGAGCCTGACCTCCGGGTTCCTTGAACTGGGCACGGGCGGTGCGGCAGGCGGTGGTGTGACCAATGCCGGTGGTATTCTCATTGCCAGCGGCTCTGGGGCGCTGACCATCAGCGGCGGCAGCATCATGGCCGGGGGTACGACCACCAACACGCTGGGTGACCTAGTGCTCATCAACAATTCGAGCAATGCATTGACCATCAGCTCTGCGATTGTGCCCAACAACGGCACGACGGGCACCACGCCCGTGGTGATCGCCGGTACCGGCAGGGTGGTGCTCTCAGGGGCGAACACCTACACGGGTGGCATCTTCATTAACAGTGGCATCCTTGAATACACAGACGGCAGCATTGCAGGGAAGAGCTTTGGCAGCCCTACGGTGGGCTTGACGAACATCAACCTCAACGGCGGTGCCATCCGCTATGCTGGAAGCACCAGCAACAATCTCGTCTATGGGGCGACCGTGAGCAGCTTCAGCGTTTTTGATGTGCCGAATGCCGCCGGTACCGTGGTGCAGGGCACCACCACGGCAGCTTCTGGCATGAGCGGGATCGCGGGTGTGGCAGGCATCCTGCAGAAAACGGGGGCTGGTACCCTGACTCTCAGCGGTTCAACGGACAATGCCAACTTGAGCGTGGAAGTGGTCGCGGGTACTTTAAACCTTGCAAAGACTTCCTCGACGTCGGTTCATGCTGTCAGCGGTGGTGTCGGCGGGGCGGCCCTGATCGTGGACAGCGGCGCGACGGCGAATATCACCGGCACGGTCGGTGATCAGATCGCAGACAGCAGCAGCGTGGTCGTCAAAACGGGCGGCACCTTCAGCCTTGGCACGCAGAGTGAAGCGATCGACGGCCTTGCCGGCGGCGGCAGCGTCACGGGAACCGGAGGCACATTGAACCTGGGTGGCAGCGCCGCAAATGCCGCGGCATCCAATCAACTGGACAACATCAGCGCCAACAGCTTGGCTGCTGCCAACGCAGGCGTGGCGAGCACGGGCTTGAGTTACTTCACCGGTGTCATCAGCGGCACTCTGGGGCTGACGAAGTACGGAGCGGGCACGCAGACCCTCGGTGGTTCAAACACCAACGCCAATGCCAGCCAGAATACCTACTCCGGGGCGACGCTCATCAGCGCTGGCACGTTGAAGATGGCAGTGCTCAATGCTCTGCCCTTTGGCGCAGGCAAAGGTGATGTGACTATCGCGGGCAACACCGTCCTCAATGGTTTGACGGTCGCCGGCACCTTCGACCTGGGTGGTTACAATCAAGCCATCAACGGCCTGAATTCCAGCACCGGAGGCTATGTGGCCAATACTCCGACACTGAGCAACAACGGTACCGCTTGGGGCACCAACGCCGGGGCTGGCTCGACCTTCAGCACCAGTGCCACCACTGCCACGAACACGCTCACCGTGGGCAACAACAATGCCGGTGGCTCCTTCAATGGTTCTCTTCAGGATGGCCTGACGGTCATCCCCGTCGCTGGTACCGGAGCAGGCACAGCGGTGACTGGCAAGCTGGCCTTCACCAAAGTCGGGACGGGCACACAGACCTTGTCAGGCATCAACTACTACTCGGGTGCCACGACGATCCAGTCCGTGACGGGCTCCCCTGGCACGCTGGCTCTTTCCAGCAGTGTAGTGAACAACAACATTGCGCTGTCGTCACTCATTGTCGTTGGCGACGTTTCCGGCAACTCGGGTGCTGTTCTCGATGTCAGCGGCATTACCACCTCGGGTGGGTTCCAGTTGCAAGGCACGGCGGTGGCCAATACCTCTGTCGCACAGACCCTGACTGGATTTGGCACCGTGAATGGAGCTGTCACCGCTCTGACGGGCAGCACCATCAATGCTGGTGCGGTGGGCACCGTGGGCACCTTGAACTTTGGCAGCACGCTGGCCTTCAATAGCGGCAGCACCTTGGTGGTGGATGTCGGCGCAGGTGCCAGCAACGCGGACAAACTGGCCATCGTGGGTGCAGCCACCATCACCACCGGGGCCAACATCTCGTTCAACGTCCTCTCCACTCTCGACCAGGGCAACTATGTGCTGGCCACCGCAGCCAGCGGCTTGAATTCAGCGGCCTTCACCGGCTCGGCCCCGACGAACTATCGCTTGCTGGCTACGGCCACTGAACTGGATCTGACCCACAAGGCCGATCAGAGTTTCACCACTTCCAGCCCTGGGTCTTCGGTCAATGCCTTCATTAACACCAGCATCTCGCTGACTGGCTCGCTGACCAACACCGCTCCTGCAAGCTCAAGCGCTCTCGCGGTGGGACTGGCTTCGACGGGAACCCTCATCGTTGACACCTTCACTCCTAGCAACGGTTCCACGGTTGCCGTTGGCAGCCCGCAGTCTGTTATGGGCACCATTCACACCACGGGCACTGCTGGCAGTGGTCTGGGATGGCAGGTGACCAATACGGACAGCAATGCCGTCACAACGTCCGCCAGCATCAGCGGCACGGTCAATGTCTTCCTGCATGGGACGCCGACCAAGACGGCAGATCTGACCTTCGCCACCGTGCATACGGGTGCCACGCTCAGCGCGCAGTCCGTGACGATCAGCAACCGCACCTTCGGCACTCCTGTGACGAATGCTGCGGGTATCACCTGGACGGCAGGGTCGGTCTCGGGTAGCATCACTGGCGGCGGTTCGGCCAGCAGCGGCGTCGTGGCCAGCGGCGGTGGCTCCAGTTACAGTTATAGCACCAGCACAGCCACGGCTGGCAACAAGAGTGGCAGCCAGGTTTTCACTTTTGCAGATGACACCAGCATTCTCGGCAATGGCTCGTTGGGCACGTTGACCGTGAACGCCTCCAGCATCGTTTACAGCGGCCAAGCCATCTGGGCCATGTCCATCGGTGGCTCCTGGGGTGCCAGCAGTGCCGCAGCGACGAATGGTAACTGGACTGCCGATGGCAACGCGCTCGCCGGCAATAGCAGCAATGCGGCTCTCCCCGGTGTGGACAGCTCTTTGAGCGTCGGTGACACGGCCACCTTTGGCAATGCTATCGGGGCTACCTCCCAAACCATCACCCTGGATGCGGCTACGCCTAGCCTTGCGGGCATCACCTTTAACAACACGCTGGGAGGCAGCTATACCTTGGCCGCTGGCTCTGGTTCAAACTCGGTCAACCTGCAGTCGGGTGCCACCATTGCAGACACCATTGCAGACACCAATGGCAGCAACACTATCAGCGCGCCTATCGCCATGGGCAGCTCCAACACGGTCGGTGTCTCCGTCGCCAATAGTGGTGATACTCTGACTTTCAGCGGTGTGGTCAGTGGCAGCGGATCTGGCATCACCAAAACGGGTGCAGGCAAGCTTGCCCTGACCAATACCAACACCTACAGCGGTCAGACCAACATCAATGGCGGAGTCGTGAGTGTAAGCACTGCGGCCAATCTCGGGGATGCCTCGGCAACCAACACCATCGGCATCGCCGGTGGCACGTTGCAGAGCACCGGCACCTTTGATGCCGGAACCAACCGCGCAGTCGCCCTCGGTACAGGAGGTGGCACGGTAGATGTCACAGGCACGAATGCCCTCACTCTCTCGGGCACGATCAGCGGCAGCACTAGCCTGACAAAAACAGACAGTGGTTCTCTGATCGTCACCGCGAACAACAACAGCTACAGTGGCAACATCACCGTTTCTGGCGGCAAGCTGGAAGTGGATAACACCCCATCTCTCATCACGGACTCCGGCACCGGTTCTGGCACAGTCACGGTCAGTTCGGGCAGAATTACGGGTTCAGGCACTGTGAGCAGCACGATCCTGAACACAGGAGCTGTCTTGGCTCCGGGCGTTGGCGCTGACACTGCTTTAATCAACAGTAACCAGACGCTTACTTTCACTTCAGTCACCGCCAATACGGGTTCGAAGATCGAACTCGGCATCAGTGCGCCAACGGTTCAAGTGCCCGGACTTTATACCCAGGGTTATTATGGCACTAATCACGAAGCGACCGCCTTGGCCTATTTGCAGGGCAGTGGCAGCAGCAGTTTGGCCACTTGGGATACCACGACTCCCGCAACCACTGCAGGGCTGCAGAACTACGATTTCCTGAAGATCAACGGCTCGCTCTCGGTGGTTTCAGGCACTCCAGGCATCATTACCGTTCTTGACCGGGGTTACACCACTACGGGTATGGGTGCTCAAATCGGTGATGTTTTCAAACTCATCGACTGGTCAGGAACTCTCAGCGGCGGTTTCACTGGCACTGGCTCAGAGTTGGCCCTGCCTGATCTGAGTGCTTCAGGTCTTAGCTGGGACAGCACGGCCCTTACCACCTACGGCATCTTGGTGGTCGTGCCTGAGCCTTCCCGCGCGTTGCTCCTGATGTTTGGCTTGCTCGGTCTGATGATCCGCCGCCGCCGTCGCGGCCTCTAAGCCACGCCCAATCAACGGCTTGGGGCGCATGAAGCACCACGCATGTTTGTTGTAAGCCCCCGGTTGCGCCGGGGGGGCGAATCAGCGCATTGTATTCTAATGTTAGTTTCCAGTTTCTTGGTCCGATTGAACCCGAACGATCTCCATGAGCACGTCAATCGATACGGATTATGCTCTCGCTGAGGTCAACCTAGCATTGACACCAGAAGCCAAGGTGCAGATTTTAAGAGAAATGGTCCGTAACCGGGCTTTCGAGTGCGTGGCGTTACAGCATTACCAAGCTGGACGTATGGGAGGTTTCCTCATTCTCCAGATCGGGCAGGAAGCCATTCCGGTGGCCGTCCGGTCCATGATGGGGCCGCAGGATCATAGCATTTGCAGCTTGCGGGGCATGGGGACTGCGATTGCTGCGGGAATGAGCATGCGGGATGGCATGGCGGAGCTGTTTGGCAAGGCCACGGGCTGCGCCAAGGGTAAAGGTGGCCTATTCGGCTTCTACGCGCCTGAGCATCATCACTGGGGTGGTCATGGCTATGCCGCCACTCAGACGGCCCTAGCCGCTGGTCTGGCCTTTGCGCTCAAGTACCAGGACAAGGCCGGCGCGGTGTTCTGCTATCTTGGCGATGGTGCGGTGAACCAGGGCGTTTTTCATGAATCACTGAATCTCGCGTCCCTGTTCAATCTGCCGGTAATCTACCTGGTCGAGAACAATGGTTTCGCCATGGGCACCTCCGTGCGCCGTTCCTCGGCCATCAACGGCTCATTGGCCCAACGTGCTGCAGGCTACAACATCGAGTGGGATATCATCAATGGCGACTATGTTTATGAACTCCGCGCCAAACTCCAGCCAGCGATTGAGCGCGCCTATCGAGACCGACGGCCCACGGTGCTGGAGATTGCGACCTATCGGTTTGAAGGGTTTGCCATCGCGGATGCCAACAAGTTTCGCTATCGCACCAAACAGGAACTCGAAGAGCGGAGAGAGTACCACGACCCGCTGCATCTATGGATCACGCAATTGTGGAGAGAGAACTTGTTGGATCAGTATGGTTTGAGTCGAATCAGAGCAGACGCTTTTGCAGAAGTCAAAGACGCGGCGAACTATGCAAAAGCGAGCGTATTCCCTGCACCTGCTGCGATCATGGATGACATCTATTGGGAGGTCGATCATGCAACCGCAGCAGGCTCAACAGGGCGTCACTTCTTCAGCCCGTGATCTTCGGCTTGGACAGGATCACTTCACTACGCCCAGCACTTCCAGCTCATGAATGGACCAGTAGGTCCCCTTCGCTTCGCCGGTCTGTGAGATGCGGATGGATTTGGCCTTGGCCGGTTTGGGGAAGAGGTATTCAACTGATCCCGCTTCTCCTTTGCCTTGGAGGGTCGGCTTCTCCCATTCGGTGCCGTTGAGTGAGAGTTCGATCTTATACTGGCGCGGGTAGTCGTTGTGGGATTTGCCGGTGTCGAGCACGAGGCCTGAGATGTCAGTGGCTTCGGGCAGGTCGATCTGAAACCACATGTCGGGTGTCTGCGAGCTATGGCTGTCCCAGCGGGAGCCGATGTCGCCATCGACGGCTTTGCTGACATCCTTCTCTCCATGGTTGGCGGTGAGCTTCCAGGCGGCGCGGTTTTTCAGCGGCTGCGGGTAGAGGGCCTGCAGTTCTTCGATGCTCCAGGGCGCGGTGCGCTTGGAGAGGTCTTTGCGCAGTGCGGCCACTTGTTTCTTATCGACGAGCCTGCCGTTGTTGCCGAAGGCCTTGCGGATGTAGCTGGTCACGTCGGCGATCCACTGGTCGTTGTTCGTGGCCATGGGCACCATCTGCGCTTCATAAGTCTTGCCATTGATGGGTCCGCCGAGGCCGTTCATCATCACGCGCACGATGGCGTCTCCCTGCACCGCCGTTTTGGAACCGGCGAGCGGCGGGGCGAGCGTGGCTCCTTCGCGTCCGGCGATCGGCATGCCATTGCCGTCGAAGCCGTGGCAGGCGAAGCACAGCGAGCGGAAGATTTCCTGGCCGCGCTCAAGCTGCTTCTTCTCATCCTTGGTGAAGCTGCCGCTGATCTTTGGTGCCTCCACGAGCAACTGCGCGCCGATTTCCTTCACACCGACGCTGGGAGAAGTCATGAGCGCCATCTGGGCTTCGAGCTTCCAGTTTGGCCAGTTGAAAAGACGGCTGGTATAGAGTGTCTGCAGCACCACGGTCGGGTCTTTGTCGGCACGCAGGGCTTTGATGTCGGCGATCAAGGCAGTGTCGCCTTTCTTCAGCAGGGATTCCGCGACACGGATGGCGTTGGCGCGGAGCTGCGGATGCGCATCCTTCATCGCGGTGTGGATGATGTCAGGTGTGACGGCATCAAGACCTTCGAGCGTCCACAGCGCGTGCAGGCGGGCGAGGTGGTTGTCATTCTTCGCCGTCATCTCGATGAGGGCAGGAACCACAGATTTGTCGTTCTTCACCACGAGCATGCGCTGTGCGGTGTCGCGCCAAAAGCCGTTCGGATGGGTAAGGTGAGCGACGAGTTCTGCGGATGTCTCGCCAATCATCTTTGGCTGCGGGCCGGGTTTGAAGTCCTTGTGGACGAGACGCCACACACGGCCATGGCCGGTGACGTGCTGCATGCCGGTGGGCTCGATGGCGCCACGCAGGAAGCTGCCCGGCTTGACCCAGTTGCCTTCCTGAATGATGCCGCGATAGGCATCGACGATGTAGAGACAGCCATCCGGGCCGGTGGTCATGTTCAGCGGGCGGAAGTTTGGATCGCTGCTGCGGATGAACTCGTTCATTTCCGCCTCATACGGGTTGGTCACGGTGGTGATGCCATCCTTCACTTCGACGATGGCGCGGCGGATCAAACGACCCACGGGCTCGGGGAGGAAGACGTTGCCATACAGTTCCTTCGGCAGCCGGTCGCCACGATAGATTGTCTGTCCGGCGCAGCCGGTGAAGTGGTTCAAGCGCAGATCTTCCGGCGACTGGAAGCGGCCAGGGCCACCCTGGAAATCGCCCAGGGCGACGATGGGCCACACGGTGTCAAACTTATCGCTCTTCTGCTGCGGCACATTGATTGCGGCGTAAAGGATCGGTGCCTGGTAGTTCCACAGGCCTTTTTCGCCACCGGCATTGCTCCACCACATCTTGCCGTAATCATCCTGCGCCAGACCCCACTGGCCGCCGTTCGGCGCGGTGTTTTCTTTGAGCGGTGCATCCTTGCCGTTCCAGCGCAGGCGGTAGCCGTTGTAGGTCGTGTAAATCCAGTTGTCCAGACCCCACACGAGGCCGCTGGGCTGGTGCTCCATGTTGCCGCCGCGTGGGCCGCCGACATACCAAGGCGACTGCTCATCCGCCACACCATCGCCATTCGCATCTCGATGCAGCGTGATGTCATTCGTGTCCGTGATGCCGACCAGCACACGATCATCCAGCGGCAGCACCATGCGGGGCAGCAGGATGTTGTCTAGATAGACGCTGTGCTTGTCATACACGCCATCGCCCTTGGTCGATTCATGCAGCGAGACGCGGCTCTTTGGCGTCAGCTCGTCCGTGCCGTCGATGTCCTGCATGTAGGTGCGCATTTCGACGATGTACATCTTGCCGTTGCCGTCGAAGGCAATGGCCGTCGGCTCCTTGATGATCGGATCGCTCAGCACCAGCTCCAGCGAGTAACCGGCAGGCAGTTGAATCGTCTTCAGCTCCTCCTCGGCGGGCAGCGCCTTGATGGGGAAGGTGTAGGTCGGCTTTGTTTGAGCGAACGCGGCGGTGCTGGAGAGCGCGAGGAAGGAAAGGAGGCGGAGGTGCATGACGAACAGGGGTTGAAAAATTACCCTTTAACATACTTCCGCCACTCGTCGTTCGTTTGGTGACAGGTTGCCAATTTTTGTTAAAATCCGGCCATGCTGCTACCACGCCTCCAAGCCGAGTTTTTTGCTCGGATCGTCGATCCACAGGGCGTGCGGGCCATCTTCGAGCACATGCCGGGCGTGTTCTTTTTCATGAAGGATGACGAGGGACGGCACATCGCGGCGAACAGCGCCACGTATGAACGCTTCGGTATCAAGAGCGAGCGTGACCTCGTCGGCGCGATGGACGAGAAGTTCTTTCCGCCCGAGGTTGCCAAGGCCTACCGGGAGGATGATCAGAAGGTCATCCGCAGTGGCAAGCCGCTCATCAACCGCCTGGAAGTCTGGTATGACGAGCAGCATAACCTGAACTGGTTCCTCTGCACAAAGCTGCCCGTGCGCGACAAGCGTGGAAAAGTCATCGGCGTCATGGGCATCACGCGGCGCGATGAAGATCGCATGCGCCAGCACGACGTGCGCGAAGTGACTGCAGCCATGCAATACGCCCGCGCGCACTGCCAGGAGGTCGTCACCACGGCTGAACTCGCCCGCGCTGCCGGAGTCTCCGCGCGTCACCTGCACCGCAAGCTCCGCGCCGCTCTCGGCCTCAGTCCCTACGAGCTGCTGCTGCGTACACGCGTCCAATCCGCCGCTGAGGCCCTGGCCAAAACATCCACGCCCATTATCCAAATCGCCCTCGACCACGGCTTCTGCGACCAAAGCGCCTTCACCCAGCAGTTCCGCAAACGCACCGGCATGACCCCGAAGGAATTTCGCACGCGGCATCACGGGTGAGAGATATTCGCTCTCGCACAAGCACGCAGCTTCTTTAGCCTGCACCCATGCCCGCCCCGCGAAACACCCCCAAAGCCGAAGTCCTGCGCGGACTCGTGGACCGCGTGGTGTTTCACAATGAGGATAACGGCTACTGCATTCTGAAGATCGTCCCGGAGGGGAGGCGGGATGTGGTGAGCCTAATCGGCAAAGCGCCGCGCGTGGTGGCGGGTGAAGAATTCGAGGCCAAGGGCGTGTGGGAGCCGAACCGGGATTTTGGGCCGCAGTTCAAAGCGGAAGCGCTCAAGCTCAGGCGGCCAGATTCGCTGGCGGGGATCGAGCGCTACCTCGGCAGCGGTTTGATCGAGGGCATCGGGCCGAAATATGCGAAGCGCATGGTGGAAAAGTTCGGGCCGAAGGTCTTCGACATCATCGAGAATGAATCCAAGAAACTCGAAGATGTTGAAGGCGTGGGCAAGAAGCGGCGCATTGAGATCCGCGCGTCATGGATCAAGCAGAAGTCGATACACGGCATCATGCTGTTTCTGCATCAGCACGGCATCAGTTCCTCGCGGGCTTTGCGCATCTACAAAACCTATGGCGAAGAAGCGCAGGCCGTGCTGAAGGAGAACCCATATCGACTGGCGCAGGACATTCGTGGCGTCGGCTTTAAAACGGCGGACGACATCGCCTATCAACTCGGCGTGGCCGAAGACGCGCCGGAGCGGATCAAGGCGGGCATTCTGCACGTGCTCGAAACCGCCGCTGGGAACGGCCACTGCTGCGTTCCAGAGACTGAGGCGATCAAGAAAGCCATCGATCTGCTTGGTGTGGAGGCATTGATCGCGCCGCAGATTGAGGCGCTCATTGCGAGTGATCAGATCGAGCGGCACGGCACCTTTTTATACCTGCCCTATTTGCGCGCCGCAGAGCAAAGCATCGCAGCGAATGTGAAATCACTCGCTTGCCTGCCTGCGGCTTATCCCAGCATCGACGAAGACGCCGCGTTGGGTTGGGTGATGAAGAAGACGGGCAAAGAACTGGCTGAAAGCCAGCAGCGCGCCGTGCGCGAGGCCCTGCGGCAGCGGCTGCTCATCATTACCGGCGGCCCCGGTGTGGGCAAGACCACCATCTTGCGCAGCATCCTGCTCATTTTGCAAAGCAAGCAGATCAAGCTGGTACTTGCAGCGCCCACGGGTCGTGCGGCGAAGCGCTTGGCCGAAAGCACCGGGCTGGAAGCAAAGACGCTGCACCGTCTGCTCGAATACCAAGGCGAAGGTCAGTGGGGGAGGCATCGCGGCAAACCGCTCGCGGGCGATTTATTTGTCGTGGACGAAGCGTCGATGATTGATGCGCCGCTGATGGCGCAGTTCCTCTCCGCGCTGCCGGAAGGTGCGCATCTGCTCATCGTGGGAGATGCGGATCAGTTGCCTTCCGTCGGCCCCGGCATGGTGCTGCATGATTTGATCGCCAGTGACAAAGTGCCGTGCGTGAAGCTGACCGAGATCTTTCGCCAGGCCGCCAGCAGCCGCATCATCACCAGCGCGCATGCGATCAATCGCGGCCAGGTGCCCGATCTGAAACCTTCGCGCAGCAGCGACTTCTTTTTCCTCCCAGCCGCGGAGCCGGAGGAGATCAAGCACACGCTTGTTGAGCTGGCCCACACGCGCCTGGCCGCCAAGTATGGCCTTGATCCCATCCGCGACATCCAGGTGCTCACGCCGATGAACCGCAATCTACTCGGCACGATCTCGCTCAATCAATCGCTGCAGCTCGCGCTCAATCCGCCCAACGAACTCAAGTTCGAAATCGAGCGTTTTGGTGTCACCTTCCGCGTTGGCGACAAAGTCATCCAGACGCATAACAACTACGACAAGTCAGTCTTCAATGGCGACATCGGCCACATCGTCACCATCGATGCCGATCCAGTGAAAATCCACGTCCGCTACGATGCCGACCGCCTGGTCGAATACGAACCCGGTGAGCTCGATGAACTCCAGCTTGCCTACGCCCTGAGCATTCACAAAAGCCAGGGCAGCGAATTTCCCTGCGTCATCCTTCCCGTGAGCACGCAGCACTACGTGCTGCTAGAGCGCAGCCTAATCTACACCGCCATCACACGGGCCAAGAAGCTGTGCGTCCTCGTTGGCGATGAACGGGCACTCTCGCTGGCCGTGAGCAAGCAGGAGAGCCGCAAACGGTGGACGGGGCTGCGTGCGATGCTGTGATCAAACAGTCATCAAAGCAGCGTATGTTTGAGGCACTCCAACCAACCGACGATCCTCATGCCCACGTCCCGCCGCTCCTTCTTGAAGAATTCCACGCTCGCTTCCGCCGCTGTCGCTTTTCCGGCGTTGGTGCGTGGGCAGAACCTCAACAGCAAACTCCAGGTGGCCTGTGTGGGGGTGAACGGGATGGGATACAGCGATCTACACAATGTCGGCTCGCATGCAGCGGTGAAGTTTGTCGGCTTCTGCGATGTGGATGCGAATCGTTTCGACAAGGCGGACGCCGAGTTTCCAGGCGTGAAGCATTTCTCCGACTACCGCGAGATGTTCAGCACACTAGGCGACGGCTTTGATGCGGTGACAGTGGGCATTCCCGATCACATGCATGCACCGGTGGCCGTGGCCGCGATGCAGAAGGGCAAGCACGTTTATTGCCAGAAGCCGCTGGCTCACACGGTCTGGGAGGCAAGGCAGATGCGGCTGTGGGCGGAGAAGAAGAATCTCACCACGCAGATGGGCAATCAGATCCACTCGTCCATCGAGTACCGCATGGGCACGCGGCTGATCAAAGAAGGTGCGATTGGCAAAATCAAAGAAGTCTATTCGTGGGTCGGAGTCACGGGCAATGAGCGTACGCGCATGTTCCAGCCACCACCTGCGGCTCAGGCACCGGCAAATTTGAACTGGGATCTGTGGATCGGTGCCGCGCCCATGCGCGAGTATGCACAGGCCTACCATCCCTTCATCTGGCGCGACTGGCAGGACTTCGGCGGCGGTGGTCTCGGCGACTTCGGCTGCCACATCATGGACCCTGTCTTCACTGCGCTCGATCTGACCGCGCCGCTCAGCGTGCAGGCAAAGAACAGCGGCATCAACAATCAGATCTGGCCCACGCATGAGACGATCAACTACGTCTTCCCCGGCACGGCCTACACGGCAGGCAAGACAATGAAGCTGACATGGATGGACGGCGGCTTGAAGCCGAGCCACAAGCTCGCGCAGATGCCTGGAGACGTCGATCTGCCCGCCAGCGGATCCATCTTCATCGGCGAAGGCGGCACGATGGTACTCGCGCATGTGGCCGGGCCGCGCCTGTATCCCCTGGACAAATTCACCGGCTTCCAATATCCAAAGGAGGAACCCCGCAGCCACTGGCACACCTGGGTGGATGCCTGCCTCGCCAGCAAAAAGACCAGCGATGGCTTCCACTATGCCGGCCCGCTGGCGGAAACCGTGCAGCTCGGCAACGTGGCCACGCGCCTAGCCATTCCGAAGATTGACCCAATCACGGGCCGCATGGAAGAGGCGAACAAGGTGCTGGAGTGGGATGCTGCCAATCTGAAGTTCCCGAACGCACCCGAGGCGGACCCACTGCTCACGAAAACCTACCGCAAGGGCTTTGAAGTGGCCTCAGCGTAACACCTCCGAATGTCCTGATTTCATTCCATGCGCGTTGGTTTGGAAAAGCTGGCGCGCATTTATTTTGATGGCAATTGAGTGTCTGGCGTAGTTATTGCGTCAGACACTTTATATGAATTCGGAAAACACCAACGAATCATCTTCTTCCCTCAGTGGAAGCCTCCTGCTCGCCTCACCGGCCATGCGCGACTCAAACTTCGCCCGCTCTGTGGTCTTCATGGCGGCGCACAACGCGAAGGACGGTGCTTTTGGCTACATCCTGAACCGACCGCTGGAGCAGTGCGTGGCCGATCTGCTTCCAGATCAGGATATGGGGGCGCTCGGAGAGGTGCCCGTGTTCATGGGCGGACCGGTTTCCACCGACAAGCTGGCCTTTGCCGCGCTGCACTGGAACAAGCGCCGCCGCACACTGCGCTGCCAGACCCACCTCTCCGTAGCAGACGCCCTGCATGCGCTCAGCCTTGGGCATGATGTGCGCGGCTTTGTCGGCTACTCCGGCTGGAGCGGCGGGCAGCTTGAAAGCGAGCTTGAAGTGCGTTCCTGGATCACCACCAGCGCGCGTCCTCTGGTGCTCATGGTCGAAAAACCGACGCAGATGTGGTCGGCCATTCTCAAAGACATGGGACCGGTGTACCAGGTGATGGCTGGTATGCCGGAGGATGTGAGCCTGAATTGAACTGCTTACGGAGCTTGCCAGAAAGGTGGGCTTTTTCGCTGGTTTCAAACCAGTCGAGATCGTCATGCATCGCGATTGCGTACGTGCTGGGACTGTAATTCGGGCTATAGCCGATTCTGAGGCACCGCAGAACTTGACCGCATCATGACGGAACCGCATAGCATGTCCGCCGTGCCGCAGCATATGCGGTCGATGCGTGTGAAGCAGATGGCGTAGAAATTCCTCACATTGCCCAATGCGGCAATGCGTTGATTCGATCAGCAGCCGGGCAGGGTGCAAACCACGGCAGATGCCAGAAGCAGACTAGCTCTTGCGTCCCGCAGGCGCTGGCTTGGGCTTTTCCTTCTTTGGCTTTTTGACTTCCTTTTTATGAGCGTTGTTGCCTTTGGCCATAATCGTGTGCGTGTTGTTGGGTGCGCCTGGAGTGTGGCTCCACCACGGGTGTCTTGCAAGACGCGGCTTGCGACATTTTGCAGCACGAGGTTGAAGGTTTGCGGACGCAGCATTAGTCGGCGCAGCGCCTCGCCTCGACCAACACCGCGCAAAAAGATTTTCGAGGACAATTGCCTCAATGCTTCACCGAGCAGCCCGGACCCACGGTTTGGAAGAAATCGTTCCCTTTGTCATCGATGAGGATGAAGGCGGGGAAGTCTTCGACTTCGATCTTCCAGATGGCTTCCATGCCGAGTTCCGCGAACTCGACGACTTCGACCTTCTTGATGTTTTCCTTGGCGAGGATGGCGGCGGGGCCGCCGATGCTGCCGAGGTAGAAGCCGCCGTGTTTTTTGCAGGCGTCTGTGACTTGCTGGCCACGGTTGCCTTTGGCGATCATGATCATGCTGCCACCGTGGCTTTGGAAGAGATCGACGTAGCTGTCCATGCGCCCTGCCGTGGTGGGGCCGAAGCTGCCGCTGGGCATGCCGGCGGGTGTTTTGGCCGGGCCGGCGTAGTACACGGGGTGGTTCTTGAAGTAATCGGGCAGCGGTTTGCCGGCATCAAGCATCTCCTTGAGCTTCGCATGGGCGATGTCGCGCGCGACGATGATGGGGCCGTTGATGAGCAGGCGTGTGGTGGTGGGATACTTGCTCAGCTCGGCGCGGATCTCGGCCATCGGGCGATTGGTGTCGATGCGCACGGCGTTGGTGTCTTTGCGGTGGCGCAGCTCCTCGGGGATGTAGGGCAGGGGATTGGTTTCGAGCTGCTCGATGAAGACGCCATCCTTCGTGATCTTGCCTTTGGCCTGACGGTCCGCCGAGCAGGAAACGCCGATGCCGATGGGCAGTGAGGCACCGTGACGTGGCAGGCGGATGATGCGCACATCCAGCGCGAAGTATTTGCCGCCAAACTGAGCGCCGATGCCGCACTCGCGCGCGGCCTGCAGCATCTGGGCTTCGAGTTCGACATCGCGGAAGGCGCGACCGTGTTCGTTGCCAGAGGTCGGAAGGTTGTCGTAGTACTTGGTGGAGGCCAGTTTGACGTGCTTCATCGTCGATTCGGCGGAGGTGCCGCCGATGACGAAGGTCAGGTGGTAGGGCGGGCAGGCGGCGGTGCCGAGCGAGACCATCTTGTCGCTGAGGAACTTCACGATGCTCTTCGGATTCAGCACGGCGCGGGTCTCCTGATACAGGTAGGCTTTGTTCGCCGAGCCGCCGCCCTTGGCGATGAAGAGGAATTTGTACGCGTCGCCGTCGGTGGCGTAGAGATCGATCTGCGCAGGCAGGTTGGTGCCGGTGTTCTTTTCGTCGAACATGTTCAGCGCCGCGTTTTGGGAGTAGCGCAGGTTGTTCTCCGTGTAGGCGAGATAGACTCCCTTGGAGAGCGCGGCTTCATCGCCACCGCCGGTCCACACCTGCTGGCCTTTTTTGCCCATGATGATGGCGGTGCCGGTGTCCTGGCAGAAGGGCAGCAGCCCGGCAGAGGCCACGTCGGCATTTTTGAGCATCGTTAGCGCAACCATGCGGTCGTTCTCACTCGCCTCAGGGTCATCGAGGATGGCGGCCACTTGCTTGAGGTGCTTGGGCCGCAGGAAGAAATTGATGTCATGGAAGGCCTGATTGGCCAGCAGGGTCAGAGCCTCGGGATTCACGACGAGGACTTCCTTCTCGCCAAATTTCTGCACGGAGACGTGTTCCTTGGTCAGCAGACGGTATTCGGTGTCATCGGTGCCGAGTTCGAGAAGTTCCTGGTAGTGAAAGGGGGGCGTGGGCATGGTTCAGGAGATATGGAGTCGGTTTTGGTGGCTCGCAACGATTCGGAAGCCACATGGACGCTCGATTTTGCCGCAGAGGGGCAAAGAGGCGGAGGAAGCAGAGCTTTTAGACCTTCATAATCTCTGCCACCTCTGCTCCTCAGCCCCTTTGTGGTGAACTCGAATTATCCCTGATTCACAAAAACGGGCTTCTTCCAAATCGGCACGCTGGTCTTGATCTCCTTCAAATACCAGTGGCACAGGTCAAAGGACGCCGCGCTGTGCTTGGTGCGCACGCGGATGACGATGCTCGGTTGCTCGGCGGCCACGAAGCCGAGGCGATGCTGGATGAAAATGCGGTGCGGGCCGTGCTCGCGCTGGCCGCGCGCGACGAGGTCTTGCAGCATTTTTTCCGCCATGGGCAGGTAGGCGCTGTAGTCGATGCCGGAGATGGTCTTGTCGTCCTCAATGCCGCGCACGACGCCGAGAAACTGCGCCTCGGCACCTTCACCGGCTTTGAACACGGTTGGGGCGATCTGGATGGGCTCTTCACTCAGGATGACAACTGGCGGCATGGGCGCAGAATAAACAGCGCTATGGCCGATTGCTCATAAAACTTGTCCGTTGGCTTTGGTTTCTGATAGCGTTTCAGTTCTCCAACCATGAAACGCCTGCTTTTCCTTCTCCTCGCCGCCACCCAGCTCCATGCGGAGACCCAGATCGCCTGGAAGCGCCAGCAGCTCCACGGCGACTTTTACTCTGAAGGCGCGGCCATCGGCGACATCAATGGCGATGGCAAAGCGGACGTGGTGGCGGGGCCATTCTGGTGGGAGGGGCCGGCGTTTGAAAAGAAGCACGCCTACTACGAGCCGAAGATTTTCAGCATCAATGGCTACTCGGACAACTTCTTTGCCTACGTCCAGGACTTCAACGCCGACAAGAAGAACGACATCCTCATCCTCGGCTTCCCGGGCAAGGAGGCGCGCATGTACCTGAACCCCGGCACGCATGACGACAAGCCCTGGCCGATGCACATCGTTGCGGATATGGTGGACAACGAATCCCCCGTCTTCACCGACATCACGGGCGATGGCAAACCGGAGATCGTGTGCAGCACCGGGGGCTGGCTCGGTTGGTTCTCACCTGACTGGGAGAATCCAACCCAAAAATGGAGCTTTATGGGCTGCCAGCCCGGGTCCTTGGGCATGGGCAAATTCACCCATGGTCTCGGAGTTGGGGATGTGAATGGCGATGGCAGGCTCGATCTTCTCGAAGCGCGTCACTGGTGGGAACAGCCCGCGACTCCAACACTGCATGAAGTTCCCTTCACTGGCGGCTACATGTCGCTCAATTTTGAACAGCACAACTTCGCCGCCGGTGTCGGTGGTGGGGCGCAGATGTTCGCGTATGACTTTGATGGCAACGGCACGAATGATGTCTTCACCAGCCTGTCCGCGCATCGTTATGGCGTGGCGGTGTTTCTGCAAAACAAAGTAGAGCAAGCCTCCGGCTTGCCGAATGCAACCGGGACGGTTGCACCACACTGGACCCGCGTCATGCTCGCCAGTGAGCAGCCGCAGGACAACGACTACGGCATCGTCTTCTCCCAGCCACATGCCGCGTATCTCGCCGACATGGATGGCGACGGCATCAAAGACATCGTCACCGGCAAACGCTACTGGGCGCACAACGGGCACGATCCCGATGAGCGCGGTGCTCGTGTCATCTACTGGTATCAAACCAAACGCGACAGCAAGGGCGGCGTCGATTTCGTCCCGCACCTCGTCGATGCCGAAAGCGGCGTGGGTGTGGATGTGCAGGTGGGCGATGTGAATGGCGACAAGCTGCCTGACATTGTTGTTGGGAACAAAGCCGGTGTCTTCGTCCTCACGCAGGAGCGGAAGGACACCACAGCGGATGTCACGCCGAAGAAAATGTACGGCCCCGCGCTGAAGCCGCAGAAGGATTACGCCAAAGGCACGCGTGTCAGCGGGGAGCGCCTGCGTCCCGCAGGCAGTCTTTCGCGGCCTGCGGAAGACCGTCCCAAGGCGGACGCAAACACACCGGCTGGCGCGAGTGACAGAACGGCATCCGGCGGGACGCCGGACGCAGCACGCGGGACGCGTGCGCTCCCACACGCGCTGGACCTCATGCAACTCCCTGGCGGCTTCAAGGCAGAGTTGATCGCCAGCGAGCCAGACCTCGTGCAGCCCATCGCTTTCACCTTCGATGAACGCGGGCGCATCTGGGTCGTGGAAGGAAACAGCTATCCGAAACCACGTGAAGTGGGTGCGGGTCAGGACCGCATCAAGATTCTCGAAGACAAGGATGGTGATGGGGTCTTTGAAACGAAGAAGATTTTTTGTGAAGGGTTGAATCTCGTCAGCGGCATCGAGCTGGGTTTTGGCGGGGTGTGGGTGGGGGCGGCACCTTATTTGATATTCATCCCGGACAAGGATCATGATGACAGACCAGACCCCATTGAGGGCGAAATGGCGAACCAAGTTCCTGGCCTGAACTTTCCAGCCAAAATTCTCCTCGACGGCTGGGGCAGCCAGGACACGCATGAGACGCTCAACAGCTTCATCTGGGGCCCGGACGGTTGGTTGTACGGCTGCCACGGCGTCTTCACGCACAGCAAGGTCGGCAAGCCCGGCACGCCGGATGATCAGCGCAAGCCCATCAATGCCGGCATCTGGCGTTACCATCCCGTGCGGCATGAGTTTGAGATCTTCGCGGAAGGAACCAGCAACCCGTGGGGGCTGGATTACGACCAGTATGGCGAGTTCTTCGTCACCGCCTGCGTCATCCCGCATCTCTACCACATCGTGCCAGGCGGACGCTACCAGCGTCAGGCCGGGCAGCACTTCAATCCCTACACGTATGAAGACATCAAGACCATCGCTGACCATGCGCACTACGCAGGCAGCGCGCGTCCTGATGTCGCCTTCGACAAAACCACGGGTGCCGGCATCGTGAATGACGACACCAACGCCCTCGGCGGTGGCCACGCGCACTGCGGACTGGCCATTTATCAGAGCAGCCTCTTTCCGCCGACGTATCGCAATCAGCTCATCTTCGGCAACCTCCACGGACATCGGCTGGTGACGAACTACACGGACCCGCATGCGAGCACGTATGTGGGCAAACACGGCAGCGACTTCATGCGCGCCAACGACATGCACTTCATCCCCGTGACGCAGAAGGTGGGGCCGGATGGTGCGCTGTATGTTAGTGATTGGAGCGATGAACAAATCTGCCACCGGGGAAGCAACGCCGTGGAGAACTGGGACCGGAGCAATGGCCGCATCTACCGCATCAGCTACGACGGCTGGAAGCCGTGGAAGGGAGATCTGGCGAAGGAGAGTGACGAGGCGCTGGCGAAGCTCGCCGTGCAGACGGAGAACGAGTGGGAGTCGCGGATGGCGAGGAGGGTGCTGAGTGAGCGAGTAGAAATTGACAGACACAAAATAATACCGATCCAAGAATCGGCACTGAAGACGAGCGTTCTCTCTGATCCTTCAACGATTCGTTATTGCTGGCTGACGACAAGCCTCATCATGGCGGGAAATAGGGACTACGAAGTAGCGATCCCAGAACCAAACAAGGAGTCAGAAAACTATCGAGCTTGGGCAGTACGAACATCGTTGATGAGACCTCGGCTGGAATCACTCAGAAACCTTGCTCAGAAAGATCAATCGCCTGTAGTTCGTCGAGAGATCGCGTCATTGCTTCAGCGTCTGCCCATCGACAAACGCTCTCCGATTGCCGCCGCGCTCCTTGCCCACGGCGAAGACAAAGACGACCCGATGATTCCGCTGCTGATCTGGTATGGCATCGAGCCTCTTGTCGGTGCCGATCCGAAGATCGGGCTGGAGCTCGCGCGGGTATCGAAGCTGCCGAAGGTGACGGAGTTTATTTATCGTCGTTTGTCGTCGGATGACGCGGGCCGGGCTTCGATGCTTTCTGAACTCACGAAGGAGCCTGATGCCGCCAAACGCGAGGCGACGCTGGCGATGATCCTGAGCAGCGCCCGCAGTGCTGGCAAACTCACCATGCCGCCGGATTGGGCGGCGACTGCGGCAAAGCTCCGGGGTAATGTAGTCCCGCCTTCAGGCGGTTCTGGATCCGCCGGACCGGCTAAAGCCGGGACTACAGAACAGCTGGTCACAGAACTTAGCGCGCTGTTTGGTGATGCGGAGGCGCTGCAATCGTACCGCAGCCAGCTCAGCTCTGCTACGCTCGACACACCCGCACGCGAGAAAGCGCTTTCGGTGCTGCTGCAGTCCCAAGACACACAGGCAGCCAAACTCCTGCAGCAGATCCTGACGCAGGACGCTCCCACCTCGCTGCGGCGCAAGGCCATTCAGGCGCTGGCCTCGCTCAAAGATGCGGGAACACCAAAGGTGCTCGGCGCGCTGCTGCCGAAGCTTTCCGCCAATGAACTGCCCGACGCGGTCAACACGCTCGCTTCGACGAAAGAAGGCTCCAAAGAGCTGCTCAAAGCCGTTGAGGCCAAGACGGTGCCGGCCACGGCGCTGTCGCCCTTCCTCGTGCGCCAGCTCACGGCCTTTGATGACAAGGAGATCAACGCGCTGATCAAATCTGCCTGGGGCGATGTGAACGCGCCGAAGGCTGATCTGGGCGAGCGGACGAAGAAGTTCCGCGAACTGCTCACGCCCGCGGCTGTGGCCAAGGGGGATCTCGCCAAGGGCAAGATGCTTTTCACCATGACCTGCGGCCAGTGCCACAAGCTCTTTGGCGAAGGCCAGAACGTGGGGCCTGACATTACGGGCAGCAATCGCGCGGACTTGAACTACCTGCTCGAAAACGTGCTCGATCCGAATGCGGTGATCGGTAAGGCCTACCAGCTCAATCTTTTCACCATGAAGGACGGTCGCGTCATGAGCGGAGTCATCAAGGAAGAAAGCCCCGCCGCCGTTAAGATCGCCATGATGGGCGGTGTGGAGTTTACGTTGCCGCAGCCGGACATCGCGAAGCGTGAGGTCTCGAAGCTCAGCACGATGCCCGAAGGCCTCTTCGATGCATTGCAAAAAGAGCAGGTCATTGATCTGGTGAAGTATCTGCAAAGTGGTGTTTCCGGACCGGCTAAAGCCGGGACTACAATACCCGGAGCGCTTGAAGGCGAGGGGCTCAAGGTTCTGACGAAGACTGGCGGCAATGCCAAGCCACAAGGCATGGGCGGCTTCGGTGCAGAATGGAGTGGTGCCTCGCAGCTTTGGTGGACGGGTGCCAAACCCGGCCAGAAGCTCACACTCGCGCTGCCTGTGACGGAAAAAGGCAAATACACTCTCAAAGCTACGCTTACGATGGCCCGCGACTACGGCATCATCGACGTGGCGCTGGATGACAAACCCGTGGCCACCGCTTGGGACTGCTACAATGGACCCAAAGTCATTCACAGTGATGAACTCGACTGGGGCACGCATGAGCTCAGCGCGGGGGAGCATCAGCTCACCATCACGATCACCGGCAAGCATGCGGATGCGGCACCGGGATACATGGTGGGGCTGGATTATGTGAGGCTGGAGAAGAAGTGATCATTCGATTCTCTGCGCCTCGGCCTAACGTTTCTGCATGCTGGGCTTGGAAAGTCTTAACCGTCGAAACGCGGGTAGGCCTGCACCCAGCGATTGGAGAAATTTTCATCATCGCAGCAAAATCATGCGCGGAAACTGCCTCGCAATTCGCGTTTCATGATTCAGCATTCCTCGTTTTCCTCTCATGCCCGCTTTCTCCGACCCCTTCCGCGAAGTCCGCAGCGCCACTGGCGTGCTGCAGTGCCCGTTCCATGGTGAAGACATTACCATGATTCTGCGTCATGAGGATGTGCGCAAGGCTGCGAAGGACTGGCAGACCTTCAGCTCGGATGCGCCCTTCCGGGTGCCGATTCCTTCGGAGGAAGCCGTGCGCACCATGCGCCAACTCCCCATCGAAACGAATCCGCCGGAGCACACCGACTACCGCGCGATCGTGGAGCCGTTTTTCCAGCGCGCCAAAGACCCAGCGATGATCGCGCAAGTCGAGGCACTGATGGAGAACATGCTCACGAATGCACTGAACCGCGACGCCATCGAGATCGTGAACGAGTTCGCGCTACCCATTCAGTCACGCGCTCTGACTCACCTGCTCAATGTGCCCGCATCCGAAGGCGAAACCTGGATCGGCTGGGGCATCCACGTGTTCAAAGTCACCGGCGGCGAGTTTAAAACGGGCAACGTGCTGGAAGACTACCTCCACGCGCAGTTTGACCACGCCGAGGCGAATCCCGGCGCGGACTTCTTCAGCGCACTCACGCAGGCGGAGTACCGCAGTCGCAAGCTCACACGCGAGGAGATGATGGGCTTTGCCAATCTCGCCTTCGCTGGCGGACGTGACACGATCATCCATACCATTTCCTGCGCCCTGGGTTATCTAGCTGAGCATCCTGAAGCCCTGGAGTATCTGCGCGCAGACCCCAAGCGCATCACCCTCGCCAGCGAGGAGTTTTTCCGTGTCTTCATGCCGCTCACGCACATCGGCCGCGTCTGCCCGGCGGACACAGATGTCAATGGCGTCACCGTCAAAGCTGGCGAGCGCATCTCCCTCGCCTGGGCCTCCGCCAACTTCGACTCCACCGCCTTTCCCCAGCCTGAGGAAGTCCGTCTTGATCGCAAACCCAACCCGCATCTCTCCTTTGGCTTCGGCACCCATCTCTGCCTCGGCGCACCGCATGCCCGTCTCATACTGCGCACGCTGCTACGGCTGTGCTGTGAGCGCGTGAAGCGCATCACCATTCTTAAAGCCGAAGAACGTGTCGAGCATGAGGCCAAGTTCGAGCGCACGCTCGGTTACGACTCGCTGACGGTGAAACTGGAGGCACTTGCATGAACGTGGGATGGGTGTGGCGACAGCCCGCCCGTCTGTCAGCGTGTGAAGACGTTCCATAACTCGCACCCTCCAAAAGTCGGGCGGTTTGGCGAAGCTGTCTCCAAGTGTTGAACACCTGCAGCACGCCAAACACACCCAACCTGCTACGTAAAAACTCACCACCCGATCAGCCGCGTGATCGCAGCCCGCAGTGCGGTTTCAAGAATCACCGCCTCGGCATGCGTGACCGGAATCGTCACCTTCTTCACGCTTTTCGATGCCGCGTCCTGACGTGACATGCTCATGAAGTACGGCGCTTTCTGCGGATCATCACGGAAGGTCAGCTCAAAGGCGCTGTTGGCCTTCTCAGACTGATGGAAAAGCTTCGCCTGCTCCTGGCGGCCCTGCAGCGTCGCCAGCACGGCACCGAGATCCGAAAGCCCCCATTTCATGGTGATCTTCTGCTCCCAGTCGAATTGCTTCTCCCCGCTCTGCGAGGCCGCATCCACAAACACAGCGCCTTTGCTCCGATTGAACTCGAATCGGATCACCCCTCCGGTGCCGCGCCCGTTGGGTTTGTAAATGGCATATTCGGCGGACTGCTTGGTAGTGGCGGAAGTCGAGGAGCTGGCGGTCGATTTCGAGGTTATGCGACGGAAAGCTAAAATGCCGCCCTTTGAATGACAAGCTTTCATGCTGAATCCGACACAGTTTTTGCTGAGATGTCATGATAAGGTCGTTCGTTACACGCGGACCAACATGCACCGATTCTGCTCCGCCCTCTTGTTCCTCTTCGTATTCTGCCCTGCGCTCTGGGCAGCCGACAAACCCAACATTGTCTTCATCCTCGCCGATGATCTCGGCCAGATGGACATCGGTGCGTTCAACCCGAAGACGTTCTATGAAACACCGAATATCGACGGGCTGGCGAAGCGCGGGATGAAGTTCACCCAAGGTTATGCGGCCTGCTGTGTGTGCTCGCCTACGCGCGGTAGCCTCATGACCGGGAAGTATCCGCCGCGCTTTGGCGTCACCAATTTCATCCCAGGCGGCCGTGCGGGTAAACTGCTGTCCGCACCGAATGCAGGGCAGCTGCCGCTGGCGGAGGTCACCATCGCAGAATCTCTGCGCGATGCGGGTTACGAGACGTTTTTTGCTGGCAAATGGCATCTGGGTGGTGCGGGCTTCATGCCGCGTGATCAAGGATTCACCCATGACGAAACCGAAGGCACCGGGCCGAAGGGCGGCAAGGGCAAAAAGCAGGACGATCCGAAGAACACGGACAGCATCACCGACGCGGTGGTGAAGTTCATCGAGGCGAACAAAGACAAGCCCTTCTACGCCTACCTTCCCTACAACGCACCGCATGTGCCCATCGGCGCACGTGCCGATCTGGTGGCGAAGTGGCAGGAAAAAGCGAAGCAGGCTCCCGCCGATGCCTGGGGCCAGGAGCGGGCGAACCAGGTGCGCCTTGTGCAGAACAATCCGGTCTATGCTGCGATGCTGGAGCAGTTTGACACGGCCATTGGTCGCGTGCTCGCGACTTTGGAGAAGAACGGACTCACGGAGAAAACGATTGTCGTTTTCATGTCTGACAACGGCGGTCTCTCGACTGCGGAGGGACATCCCACTTCGAATCTTCCTCTCCGTGGAGGCAAAGGCTGGCCCTATGAAGGCGGCGTTCGCGAGCCGATGATCGTCGTCGCTCCCGGTGTGACCAAGCCGGACACGAGCTGCGATTCACCCGTCATCAGCACGGATTTTTATCCCACGCTACTGCAACTCGCCGGTCAGCCGCTGAAACCCGAACAGCACCTCGATGGCGTGAGCTTCCTGCCGCTTCTCAAAGGCGAAATGATGCAGCGCGGCAAGCCGCTCTTCTGGCACTACCCGCACTACTCGAACCAAGGCGGCCCGCCCTGCTCCACCATCCGCGATGGCGACTGGAAACTCATCGAGTGGCATGAAGACGGTGCGTTGGAGCTTTACAACATCCCGCAGGACATCGGCGAAAAGAACAATCTGGCCGCTGCACAGCCTGACAAGGTGAAGGAACTGTATGCGAAGCTCATCGCGTGGCGCAAAGAGGTGGGCGCACTGATGCCGACTCCCAATCCGAACTTTGACCCCAACGCGAAACCCGAGAGCCGCACGCCGAAAAAAGCAAAGAAGAAAAAGCCGGGGGCACCCTGACGTGCATTTGCTGAGATGTTGAAGTCACAATCATCGTTACCGACGTATGTCCATCCACCCCTTCGCATTCATTCTGCTGCTTGCGTCATTCCTTGACCCGGCGGTTTCATATGCTGCCGAAAAACAACCCAACATCGTCTTCCTGCTCATCGACGATCTCGGCTACGCGGACTGTGGCTTCAATGGCGGCAAAGACATCCATACGCCCAGCATCGACAAACTGGCCGCTGCGGGTACGGTGCTGGAATCTCTCTACGTGCAACCGGTGTGTTCGCCCACGCGCTCGGCGTTGATGACGGGTCGCTACGCCACGCACACAGGCGTGTACACCATCGTGCGCCCGCATGCCACCTGGGGCCTGCCGCTCACCGAGCGCACAATGGCCAATGCGCTGCATGATGCTGGCTACGCCACCGCCATCACCGGCAAATGGCACCTCGGTGAGTTTGACCCCGCCTACTTGCCTATGGCGCGCGGCTTTGACCACCACTACGGCCACTACTTTGGCATGCTCGACTACTTCACCCACCTGCGCGGCCAGGATCTCGACTGGTATCGCGATGGTCTGCAGATCAAAGAAGAAGGCTACACCACGCATCTTCTCGCGCGTGAGGCCTGCCGCATCATCACGGAGAAAGACAAGACCAAGCCGCTCTTTCTCTACGTGCCATTCAACGGTGTGCATTCGCCGCACGAGGTGCCGGATGAATACCTCAAGCCCTATGGCGCGCTGAAAGGAGCCCGGCAAAAACTCGCGGGCATGCTGGCTGCCGTGGACGAGGCCATCGGGCAGATCGTCGCCACTTTGGAAACCACCGGCCAGCGTGATAACACACTCATCATCTTCTCCACCGACAACGGCGGCCCGCCTCCCGGCAACAACACGCCTCTGCGCGCCTTCAAAGGCAGCATCTATGAAGGCGGAGTACGCGGCTGTGCCTTTGTGAACTGGCCCGGTCACATCCCCGCAGGCAAGCGCAGCAAGGAACCTATGCACACCGTGGACTGGTATCCCACGCTGGTGAAACTCGGCGGCGGATCGCTGGAGCAGAAGAACGCGCTGGATGGCAAGGACGTGTGGCCCATGCTCACGCAAGGAGCGCCTTCTCCTCATGACGCCATCCTGTGTGTGCAGTCTCCCAAAGTCGCGGCTGTGCGCATGGGGGACTGGAAGCTCGTCATGAACGGCAGCGACGCCGACAGCGAAGAAGCTCCCACAGGGAGTGCCAAGGCGAAGCGCAAAGGTAAAAAAGGTAGCGCCAAAAGTGAAGTCGATGCTGCAACCATCGCTGAGTTCGGTGAAACACTGGCGCTGTACAACCTCGCTAACGACATCGGTGAAAAAAACAATCTGGAGCTTGTAGAACCTGAGCGCGTTGCTGCTATGCGCGCCCGGTTGGCGGAGTTTCTCAAAGATGCCGTGGTGCCTAGCCATGTGAATCATGAAGCCCCAGGCCCAGAGCAGTCAAAGAGGAAGGCCAGATGAAATGAGGACTCGCACCCGCAGTTGAGTCATGCTTTGGGCTGCGGCAGGGTCGATGACAGCCAGCTTTTTCGAATCTGATCCTTTCTGTGCCTATTTTTGCTGCCTGACACGTGCTTTTAACCACGCGCCCACCCATGAAATATTTCGTTCTATCCCTGTTATTTGCCCCCATCGCATTGGCTGCGAAGGACGAGTCAAGTTTCGCACCTTTTCCTGTCCGCATGCGGATCGATGCCTCGAAGCAGGGTGGACCTCTCAAACCCATCTGGCGATTCTTTGGGGCGGACGAGCCCAACTATGCCTACATGCGGCATGGCAATGAGTTGCTGGGTGAGCTGGGCGCTTTGAAAAAGGACGCGGTGTTTTTTCGCACCCACAGTTTGCTTGTGACCGGCAAAGGGGAGCATGGATTGAAGTGGGGATCGACGAATGCCTACACGGAAGATGCCGCAGGGAATGCGATCTATGATTGGACCATCGTTGACCGAATATTTGATACCTACCGTAGCCATGGCCTGCGGCCTTATGTGCAGATCGGTTTCATGCCGCAGGCGCTTTCGACGAAGCCGGAGCCGTATCGGCATCACTTTCCGAATGCCAAATACGAGGAGTTGTTCGGTGGCTGGGCCTATCCACCGAAGGATTTCGCGAAGTGGGAGGAGCTGGTGTATCAATGGGCGAAGCATTGCGCGGCCCGCTATGGCGAGCAGGAAGTGCTTCAATGGTTCTGGCAGACCTGGAATGAGCCCAACATCGACTACTGGCGCGGTACGCGTGAGGAGTTTTTCAAACTGCATGACTGCGCCATTCATGCTGTGCGCCGCGCCATCCCTGGAGCAAAAGTCGGTGGTCCAGATCTTGCCAATGGAAAGGGTGGGGATTTCCTGGAGGCCTTTCTCAATCACTGCCTGAAGGGCACGAATCACGCCTCTGGTGGGAAAGGCACCCCGCTGGATTTTATTTCCTTTCACGCCAAGGGCAAACCATCACAGGTCGATGGCCATGTACGCATGGGCATCTCCAATCAACTTGGCGATATCAACGATGCCTTTGGCGTGATAGCTCAGCATCCTGAGCTCAGGAACACGCCCATAGTCATCGGCGAGTCCGACCCTGAGGGCTGCGCAGCGTGCAAGGGGGCGGATCGCGCCTATCGCAACGGCACCATGTATTCGAGCTACACCGCCGCGATTTTCCCGCGCAAGCTCGACCTCGCTGAGAAACATGGAGTCAACCTTGAAGGGGCGCTTACCTGGTCCTTTGAATTCGAAGGACAACCCTATTTCGCCGGCTTTCGTTCGCTGGCCACGAATGGCATCGACAAACCGGTGCTCAACGTCTTCCGCATGTTCTCCCGCATGGATGGGCAGAGGCTGCAGGTGGAAAGCGATGGCGCAACTCCGCTCAGCGAGCTCATGACAACCGGTGTTCGCGGCAAACCAGATGTCTCCGCCCTAGCCGTGCGCCATGACAAACGCATCACCATCCTCGCCTGGCATTATCACGACGACGACATTCCCGGATCTGCCGCTGCTGTCACTCTTAATCTCGCAGGCACACCGGCCGGAGATCCCAAGATTACCCGAACGCTCATTGATGAGGGACACTCCAATTCCTTCATGGCCTGGCAGGCCCTGGGCTCCCCACAATCACCGACGGCTGAGCAAATCCGTCTGCTTGAAGATGCCAGCCGCCTGGAGACGGCCAGCGATAAAACGGAAACCAAATCCGCGGACGGCCAGTGTGACATCACCTTCAACCTCGCCCGCCAAGGCGTCACTCTGCTTGAACTTGAGTGGCCTTGATCTTTGCACACAGCCTTTGCTGAGATGTCAGGATATGTCCTTCGTTATACTCGCTGCACCATGAACCGTTTTCTCTTTGTCCTCTACAGCATTCTCTGTGGGCTTACTCAAGCCGCCGACAAACCAAATATCATCGTCATTTACACAGATGATCACGGCTTTGCCGATCTCGGCATTCGTGGCGTGGAGAAAGATGTGAAGACACCGCATCTTGATGCGCTGGCCCGCAGCGGTGTCATTGCCAGGCATGGCTACAGCACCGCGCCGCAGTGCGTGCCTTCGCGTGGTGGATTGATGACGGGGAAGTTTCAGGGGCGCTTCAATCTCGACAACAACGGCTCCGCGCTGGACGGCTTCAACAAGGAGACGACGATAGCCACGCGGCTGCAGAACGCGGGCTACACCACGGCGCAGTTTGGCAAGTGGCACCTCGGCCCGCAGAGTGAGATCACACAGCACGGCTTCAAGCATGTGTATTCGCAGCACGGGCAGCAGAAGTTTCCCGCCAACATCACGTTGGAGGGCAATGACAGGCCGATGAGCGATCTGTTGCCGACGATGTATCACGTCGATGGCTGCGCCAAAGCTGCGGCATCCGTCATTGAGCGCTGCAAGGAGAAGCCCTTCTTTCTCTACATCGCTTTCCGCGCACCACACACACCGCTGGATGCACCGCAATCGTACAAAGACCGCTTCCCTGGTGCGATGCCTGAACGCCGCCGTGCCGCTTTGGGCATGCTGGCTGCCGTGGATGATGGCGTGGGGCTGATCACGAGCACGCTGAAGAAAAACAGCCTCACTGAAAAGACACTCATCTTTTTCATCGGCGACAACGGCGCACCGCTCAAGATTCACAAAACCGACTCTCCGCTCAACGGTGATGCTGGCGGCTGGGATGGCAGCCTGAACACACCACTCAATGGCGAGAAAGGCATGTTGGCTGAGGGCGGCATGCATGTGCCGTTTCTCATCGCCTGGCCCGGGACGATCCCCGGTGGCCAGACCTATGAGCATCCAGTCAGCTCACTCGATGTCGCCGCTACGGCTGCTGCTGTAGCAGACATTTCTGTGAAGCCCGGCAATCTCGATGGCGTGAACTTGGTTCCTTATCTGAAAGGCGAGATCACCACACCTCCGCACGAGTCGCTGATGTGGCGGTGGATGGCTCAGAGCGCCATCCGCGAGGGGAACTGGAAACTCCTGCGGGGTGGTGAGCGCGAATATCTCTACGATCTCGCCACCGACTTGGAAGAAAAGCACAACCTCGCCTCGCAGCATCCCGACATCGCCGCACGCCTTCGCACGAAGCTCACGGCTTGGTGCGCGGAGCTCAATCCGCCTGGACTCGCCCTCGGCCCGATGGCTCCCGTTTGGAATGACTACTTTGATTACTACCTGGAAGGCAAACCCGCGCCAAAACCTGAGGCCGAACCCAGCACCAGCGCCACACGTGGCTGGCTCGCCCGTGGCGGCAGTTTGATTGAAAAAGAGGGAGTGCTTGTGCTCACGCCGGACAAGGGCGGCAAAGGCACCTTCATCACCCGCAGCCAGTTCAAACTCGCCGGTCCTGTCACTGCGACATTGACCTTTAAAACCACTGCCTCCGGCCTGGGGGCCATCGCGTGGCGCGTGGATGGAGACAAAGATTTTCTTCCCACAAACCGAGCTTCGTTTGAGGTGAAGTCCAGCGACGACTGGCAGACATGCGAAGTCCAGCTCCCCGCTAAAGGACGTGTTATTCATGTGCGTGTGCATCTGCTCACCAGTCCCGCTCAGTTTCGCACGCTCGATTTCAAACCTTCCGCCCGATGAAACGTTTTTCACTCTACTTCCTTTTACTTTGCCCTGCGCTCTTCGCTGCAAAGCAGCCCAACGTCATCATCATCCTGGCCGATGATCTCGGCTGGAGTGACACGACGCTCTATGGCACGACGAAGTTTTACCAGACGCCGAATGTCGAGCGCCTGGCGCAGCGCGGCATGACCTTCACGCGGGCGTATTCGGCGAGTCCGCTGTGTTCACCCACGCGTTCCGCCCTACTCACTGGATTGAGTCCGGCGCGCACGGGCATCACCGTGCCCAACTGCCACATGCCGCAGACGGTGCTGGAGGCAACTGTGGGCAAAAAAGGTCCGCCCAATCAGCAGGTGGTGCAGCCGAATCCACCGACGCGTTTGAAGACCGAATACCGCACGCTCTCGGAGACGCTGCACGATGCGGGCTATGCCACCGGGCATTTTGGCAAATGGCATCTCGGGCCGGAACCTTATTCGCCCTTGCAGCAGGGATTTGATGTCGATGTGCCGCATCATCCGGGGCCAGGACCAGCGGGCAGCTATGTCGCGCCGTGGAAGTTTGCGGACTTTGATGCAGACCCGGACGTGCCAGATCAACACATTGAGGACCGCATGGCCAAGGAAGCCGTGGCCTTCATGGAGAAGCACAAAGACCAGCCCTTTTACCTGAATTACTGGATGTTCAGCGTGCATGCTCCGTTTGATGCCAAGAAGGCGCGCATTGAAAAGCATCGTGCTCGTGTGAATCCCGCCGATCCGCAGCGCAGCCCGACTTATGCGGCGATGGTGGAGAGCATGGACGACGCAATTGGCACGTTGCTCGACACGCTCGACCGCCTCAAGATCGCGGACAACACGGTCATCATCTTCACCGCTGACAACGGCGGCAACATGTATAACGAGGTGGATGGCACCACGCCCACCAGCAACGTGCCTCTGCGGGGTGGCAAGGCTTGTCTGTTTGAAGGCGGCACACGAGTGCCGGGCATCGTCGTCTGGCCCGGCATCACCAAGGAGGGGGCACACAGCGATGCGCTGGTGCAGAGCGAGGATTACTACCCCACGCTGCTCGAAGGTCTGGCGATCAAAGCTGCACCAGAGCAACGCTTTGATGGCAGCAGCATTCTGCCCGCGTTGAAAGGCGGCAGTTTGCCTGGCAAGGCTATCTTCCAATATTTCCCACACTATGGCACTGTGCCCGATTGGCTGCCGCCTGCGGTTTCCGTGCATCGCGATGACTGGAAGCTCATTCGCATCTTTTACAGCGGTGAGAATGGTTCGCATCGCCATCTGCTGTTCAATCTGAAGGACGATCTCAGCGAGAAGACGAATCTCGCTGCGCAGCAGCCTGCGCTTGTGGCGGAGCTGGACGCATTGATTGAAACCTTTCTCAAAGACACGCACGCGGTGGTGCCCGTGCCGAATCCGGCCTTTGATCCCAAGCAGTACCATCCCGAACTCGAAGGCAAGCAGCAGCCCAAGACCAAAGCGAAAGCGCCAGCCAAGGATGAAAGCGATCCCGCCCTGCAAGGCTGGAAGGCGCGCGACTGCAAAGCGGCGGTCAAAAATGGCATCGTGCGCGTGACGAACATCGGCTTTGAATGCTTCCTCGGCTTCGGTGCCAGCAAGCACAGCGGCCCCAGCACCGCCACTTTCCGCATCAAGGCCAAACCCGGCACCTCGCACTTCGACTGGTTGCCCAAAGCTGGCAAAGCCCAGAACACTCCTTTCACGCTCCAAGGCACTGATTGGCAGGAGATCACTGTGCAACTGCCCGCCACCGGCCCTCTCGGCATCGTGCGTCTTTATTTGCCCATGCAGGAGCAGCCCGTCGAGATTGATTGGATTGAGCTGCGTTCAAGCGACGGCAGCCAGGTGACGCGGACGGAGTTTTGAGTGAAGCAGTTGCCTTTTCATGGCCCATGAATTTCAGGCTTCTGCCAGGGTGTGGCACCGCCGATCTGCACATGCATGCGCAGGGCTTCGGAGAGCTCTTTGAAGACCTTGGGCACCTTCCCCATGAGGCTGGTCTTCTCCTGCGGATCGTTCTTGAGATTGTAGAGTTCCAGCGGGCTGTAGGGAGAGTTTTGCATGAGCTTCCAGTCGCCACGGATGAGTGCTTCGTAGCTCTTGCCGCCGATGGATGCGCCACCGTCTCGGCGGACGAAGTAGAGATCGCGCAGCTTGTCGATGGTGCCGCCGTTGAGAATGGGGACAAGGCTGATGGCATCAAGTTCAGGCGCAGGTTTCACGCCCGCGAGTTCGAGGAAGGTGGGGAAGAGGTCGAAGTTCAGGCCGACGTAATCGCTGTGGGAGCCTGCCTTGATGTGGCCGGGCCAGCGCACCATGAAGGGCACGCGCAGGCCGCCGTCGTAGTGGCTGGTCTTGCCATCGCGCCACGGGTCGTTGTTCTGCGCGTGGGGCAGCGAGCCGCCATTGTCAGAGCTGAAGGCAACGACGGTGTTTTGATCGAGCCCGGTTTCTTTTAACACGGCGAGCAGTTTTCCGATGCGATCATCCATATGCTCCACCAGTGCCGCATTCATCGCACGTTTTTCATCGAGCTGCGGTGCACGTGCCTTCACCTTGGCCACCCATTCCTCTGGCGGCTCGATGGGGAAATGCGGTGCGTTGAAGGCGAGGTAGAGGAAGAAGGGCTGCTTCTCCTTCGCACGTTCACGGAAGTAATCCGCCGCCCAGCCTGCGAAGATGTCCGTGGCATGGCCCTGAGGGTCGATGACCTCCGCATTGCGGCGCATGTAGTTGTGCCCCTGGCGCAGGTGCGTGGTGTAGCTGTCCATCATGTCGCCGAGGAAGCCGTGGAAGAGATCGAAGCCACGCTCATTCGGTGTGTTGGGCGAATCGAGACCGAGATGCCATTTGCCAATCACCGCCGTTTTATAGCCGACCTTCTTCAACTCATTGCCAATCGTCGGAATGCCGGGCGCGAGATAACCCCATGAGTCATCCGGATTCGTGCGAATGACTCCAGGAACACCCACGCGATCTGGAAAGCGCCCCGTGAGCAGCGCAGCCCGCGAAGGCGAGCACACCGTGCAGTTGGCGCGCATGTTCTGGAAGAGCATGCCCTCCGCAGCGAGTTTGTCGATGTTCGGCGTATGGCAGTCTGACGGATGGTAGGTGGAGACATCGCCATAGCCGAGATCGTCGGCATAGATGATGAGGAAATTGGGGCGCGGCTCTGCAGCGAACGACGATGCCAAAATGAGGAGTGACGAAAGGATGAAAGCGAGGGGCTTCATGGATTGTGAGCTTATTGCTTGGCCTGCTTGTTCTTGGCCTTTTTGGGCGCTGGTTCCGGTGGTGGCGTCAGCCCATCATCAGGCTGGTTCCAAAGACGATAAGGATCATCGAGGCGACGCATTTCAGAGAGAAGCAGGGCCTCCATTTCGGCGAGCTTGGTGGCGTATTCGGGATTGCTGGCGAGGTTGGTCTTCAGGGGGTCTTTGCTGCCGTGCTCCTTGAGGAGTTCATCAGGATTGGCGGCGAGGTTGAAGAGCTGCGTCTCATGCACGGCACCGTTCATGACGTCGTACTGGATCAGCTTCCAGTCGCCCTGCTTCACGCAGCGCATGCCGGGTTTGGTGCCGCCGCAATAGACGCCGTACATCACATCGCGCATGGCGGCTTGTTTGCCTTCGAGCACAGGCTTGAAGCTGAGGCCTTCATTGCTCTCGGGTGCGGGAATGCCGGCGAGGTCGCAAAGCGTGGCCACGGTGTCGAGCAGGTAGATGTTTCCCAGTGCGCGGGAGCCGGGCTTGATGCCGGGGCCTTTGACGATGAAGGGCACGCGCCAGGTGTGCTCATAGAGGTTTTGTTTTCCCTGCAGGCCGTGGCGACCGATGGCGATGCCGTGATCGGCGGTGTAAACGATGTAGGTGTTGTCGAGCTCGCCCATGGCTTTGAGCTTCTCCAGCACACGGCCGATCTGGATGTCGATGCTCTCGCTGCACGCGTACTCGCGGCCGATCTCGTTGCGGATGGTGGCCTCGTCGCGATTCTTCCACACGCCGCTGACTTCGACTTCATCGCGCACGCCGGCATCGCCGTTGTTGAAGGGGTGCGCGGGCAGGTAGTTCGCAGGGAGTGCGGGTTGCTTGGGATTTAACGCGGGCAGCGTGTTGGGATCTTCGTGATTGGTGGCACCGTATTTTGCCAGCAGCTCGGGGCGGCCATCGCGGGTGTCATGCGGATGGGAGAAGCCGAAGTTGATGAGGAACGGATCGGTGTCTTTTTTTGCCTCGCGCTCATTCAGGTAGTCCATCACCCGGTCGCCATGCCAGGTGCTGCCGGTTTCATCGGTGCCGCCGCGTTTGGTGGCGTCATGGCGTACGGTGAACTGTTTATTGGCACCTTCATAAGAGTTGCCCTGCTTGCAGGTGCGCATGGTGTCGTATCCGGCGCGATTGAACACAGCGGCCAGCGTGTTCAGCTCCAGATTAGGCGGGCAGTGCGCCTTCGCGCCGGGGCCGATGGGCAGATGCCACACGGTGCGTCCGCTCATGATCATGTGCCGCGAAGGCGTACACACTGCGCCGCTGAACGAGCCCATGTGCCGTGCGGAATCAAAGACCATGCCTTCCGCCGCGAGCTTGTCGATGTTTGGCGACTGCAGCGGCGACTTGGGGTTGTAGAATTTGAAGTCAAAGGGTGACTGGTCATCGACGACAATGAACAGGATGTTGGGACGCTTCGCAGGAGCTGCGAATGACGAACCCAAAAGGCAGAATGAGAGCAGGAGGGCGAGAGGTTTCATGGTTGGGTGTAAAGGGTGTCGTGCAGTTGTCGCAGATGCTTGATGAGGTCGGGCTGCTGGTCGGCGAAGTTGGTTTCCTCCCCGGGGTCGGTGGTCGGATTGCTGAGGAAGATAGGAAAACGTTCCTTGCCGGTGTCTCCCTTCGTGGTGTCGCGGGCGTTGATGATGAGCTTCCAGTCGCCTTCGCGCACGGCCCAGGAGTCGCCCATCTGCCAGTGCAGGGCGTCATGCGGGCCGGGCGCGGTGGCGGATTTCAGCACGGGCACGAGGCTGTGTCCGTCGAGCTTCACGGCGGGTGTTTTCACCCCGCACAGTTCGGCCAGCGTGGGCATCCAGTCGGCGGCGTGGGCCATTTGGCCGCGCACTTCATTCTGCGGCAGTTTGCCCGGCCAGGAAATCATCGCGGGCAGGCGGATGCCGCCCTCGAACAGGCTGAACTTCGCACCGCGATACGGCCCCGCGCTGCCACCGCCGAAATGCGCGCGCTCCTCGGTGGAGTGGCCGTTGTCGCTCTGAAAGACGATGATCGTGCGCTCGCGCAATCCAAGCTCATCCACCTTGGCGACGAGCTTGCCGATGCGCTCGTCCAGGCTGGCCACAAAGGCGGCGTAGAGTCGGCGCGGCAGCGGCAGGTCCTTGAAGTGCTCCAGCCATTTCGCCTCACCCTGGTAGGGGTAGTGCGGCATGTTGATGGCAAAGTAGATGAAGAAGGGATCAGCGCGGTGCTTCTCCATGAAGCCTGCTGCCTCGTTCACCATGAGGTCGGGAAAATAGCGGCCGTCTTCAAAGACCTCGACGCCGTTGCGGTGCAGGTCATGCACGTTGGGTCCGCTCCAGTAGAAGAAGTGCGAGTAGTTGTCGATGCAGCCGCCCATGTGCCCGAAGCTGTGGTCAAAGCCCTGCGCGTTTGGCATCATCTCTTCGTTGTAGCCGAGATGCCATTTGCCGATGTGTGCCGTGGCGTAGCCAGCGCTCTTGAACATCTCCGCCAAGGTCACTTCAGACGGTGGCAGGCCCGCCTTCTGCCCGTGCTGTGTGCCTGCGTTTCCCGGCACGCCTGCGCGCACGGGGTAGCGGCCTGTCAGCAGGCAGGCACGCGATGGCGAGCACACCGGCGCACCGGCATAAAACTGCGTGAAGCGCAGGCCCTGCCGCGCCAGTGCATCCGCATGCGGTGTGTGGAGATCTTTGGAGCCATAGCAGCCGAGGTCCACGCTGCCCAGATCATCGGCCATGATGACGATCACGTTTGGCGCCGCTGCAAAGGAGCAGGGAACGGCGAGGCACAAGGCCAGTAAAATGAGGAGGCGTTGCATGAGGGTCAGTTATCGGCCTTGGCTTTCTTGCCTGCACCTTTCTTGGCGGCGGCTTTGCGGGCACCGCGCTGGTCCATCGGTAGCAGCGGTCCGCCGCGTGCGTTCATCTCGGCATCGCACAGCGCTCGCATCTTCTGCAGGTCCTCGGCATGCGCGGGATCAGTGGCCAGGTTCTTGAGTTCATCGCGATCTGTTTCCAAATCATGCAGAAACTCATATGCGGGCTTCTGATCAAAGTAGCGTGCATAGACGTAGCGCTGGCCACGAATGCCCTCCCAGGTGAGCGTGGGTGCGAGGTCGAGGTGCTCGCAGAAGAAATGGTCGCGCCAGGGCTTGTCGCTGCCTTTGCCTTCGACCAGCGTGGAAAGGCTGCGGCCTTCGTAGGCGTCCGGGCGCTTCACGCCGGCCCAGTCAATAAAGGTGGCAGGCAGATCGACATTGAGCACGAGATCATCCACCACGCGTCCGCGTTGTTCTTTGGGAAGACGCGGATCATAGACGATCATCGGCACGCGCAGCGATTCCTCATAGTGCGACCACTTGCCCTGAAAGCCGCGATCTCCGAGGTAGTAGCCGTTGTCGCCGGAATACACGATGATCGTGTTGTCCGCGAGCCCGGCCTCCTTCAGCGCGGCAAGCACGCGTGCGATGGCTTTGTCGATGCCGCTGATCATGCGGTAGTAGGCACGCAGGTTGATCTCGTATTTTTCCGGCGTGTCGTAGCCCCAGAACCAGCGCTCGCGGTTGATCGAGTCTTTGAGGAACTGCGGGTGCGCCTCGTAGATGGCGGGATCTCCCAGACGTGCGGGTGGGATGGAGCGGTCTTCATACATGCCATCGGTGGACTGTGGCCAGGGATACAGGCCGATGCCGGGGCGATGGTCGTTGTCCTCGGCATGCGCGGCATTGAACCACAGGTTCAGCGCGAAGGGTTTGTCTTTGGGCTGCGATTTGATGAACTCGATGCCCTTGTCGCACACGAGGTCCGTTTCATGGCGCTTGGTGCCGTCCGGCATCGTTTTGAAATACGGATTGCGGCCGATGGCCTCGTACTTGTCATACTGCTCCTCGGGCTTGAATCCCTGCGGCGCGATCATGTGCCATTTGCCAATGTGGCCGGTGCGGTAGCCCACCGCGCGCAGCAGCACGGGATACATGGTAGCCAGCGCCTCCGGTTTCACGGTGGGAATGGCATCGCGCTGCGCATGGGACCGCGCCCACTGGCCTGTCAGCACCACCGCACGGCTGACCCAGCACACTGCTGTGGTGACGTGGGCATTGCTGAAACGTACCCCCTCCGCCGCGAGACTGTCCACCGTGGGTGTCTGCACGATGGGATGCCCGGCGCAGCTCTGCGTGTCGAAGCGCTGATCATCCGCGAAGAGAAAAAGGATGTTTGGCTTCGCAGCTCCCTGTGCGGAGGACACGAGCAGAGAAGCGCAAAGGACGGAACAAGCCAGGCTGGCCGGGACGAAATTCATGGTCAGTTCTGAACGCTGGTGAAGCGGGTTTGTGTCATCGACCTTGTGCGAATACTGCCTTGGTCGGCAGCATTGCCGCTGGCATTCCGGGCCATCGTGATGGAAGACACAGGATGTCAGAAACCGCCCCCCATCCTTTTGCCGCCCTCGGAATTCCACCGGAGATGATCCGTGGTCTGGAGGAGCTGGGCATCGTCACGCCCACGGCGGTGCAGTCCACAGTGATCCCCTTCCTGCTGAAGGACGGCAACGATCTCATCGCGCAGGCGCAGACCGGCACCGGCAAGACAGCGGCTTTTGGGCTGCCGCTGCTGACGAAGATGAACCCCAAGCACCGGGACATCCAGGGGCTCGTCCTCGCACCCACCCGCGAGCTTGCCAAGCAGATCGGCAAGCAGCTCTTCCGCTTCACCAAGTACACGGAGAAAATCTTCATCGAGGTGGTCAGCGGCGGCGACAACATCGACCGCCAGACAGACGCACTGAAGCGCCCCACGCACATCGTCGTCGCCACGCCAGGCCGCTTGCTAGATTTGATCGAGCGCGATGCACTGACGCTGGAATTCGTCCGCTATGTCGTGCTGGACGAGGCGGATGAAATGCTCAGCATGGGCTTCAAGAAGCAGCTCTCGGAAATCCTCAAGCTCGCGGCCATGCGGCGCAGCACCTGGCTCTTCTCCGCCACCTTCCCCCCAGGCATCCAGGACCTCATCAAGGGCAGCATGTCCGCCAACCCGCACTCGATTCAGATCGATCAGGCCAATGTGGTCAATCGCGACATCGACCACCGCTTCGCCATCTGTAAAGGGGACGGAAAAACCGCCTACATCTTCGACTTCCTCCAGCGCCAGAAGGACCGCCGCGGCATCATCTTCTGCCGCACCAAGGCCGGTGCCATGGAGCTGTATCAGGAGCTCGCCGACCTCGGCCTGCCAGTGGATGTTCTGCAGGGAGATCTCATGCAAAAGGAGCGCGACAAAGTCATGCGCGCCTTCAAAAAGCAGCGCGTCCAGTTCGTCGTCGCCACCGATGTGGCCGCACGCGGCATTGACGTGGCAGATTTGTCCTTCGTCATCCACCACCAGCTCCCCGATCAGCTCGAATACTACACCCACCGCAGCGGCCGCACTGCCCGCGCCGGGAAGAAAGGCATGTCACTCGCGCTGATCAACGCCAAGGAAAAATGGCAGATCACCCAGCTCGAAGACAAGCTGAAGGTGCGGTTCAGTGAGTTTCGGCGGTAGGTAGGAGATCAAAAAAATCGCGAGAGCGTCCTGGAGCGCGCCGCTCCTCCGGCGCTTTCGAACGTCCTTTGGCCTGCACAAAGCTCCAGAGGACTGGAGCACTCCAGAACGCATAGCGCCCGTGTCTGCCAACTCACTCCGGCAGCTCCCCATTGCACACGCCCTGCGTGCCGGGATGAAACAGGTTGTTCGAGAAATGCAGCCCCCGTGGCGCGTTCGGACCGCCGGGGATGATGACGGCGTATTTGTAACGCGGTTTGCCGAGGCAGTGAATGACGTTCCCGGTGATGATGACGTCAGCGAGCGGCGGATCATCGGGTTGCTGGCCGGTGTCAAATTTGATGGTGGAACGTTCATCGCCCCAGATCCAGTGGGCGTCGCCGTAGCCGAAGTCGGAGATGATGTTGTTGCTGATGACGGAGCCACCATCGGTGTTCTCCGGTTTGTCGTCGGTGGCAGGGTGCGCAGCGGCACCGGGCATGAGGCCGATGGCCCAGAGCGAATTGCGCACGAACTGATTGCCGGTGATGAGGACATTGCGCGAGCCGTGCATGGCCTTCATGCCGATGAAGGCATTGGTGATGATGTTCTGCGACACGATGACGTGGTCTGAATGAATGTCCAAACCCTGCGCGGCGTTCTCGATGTGGTTGCCGATCACCCGCGTGAGATCGCTCACCTCCGGCGCGGTGACGATGATGCCTGAGCCCTGCTGCCAGGCGTCGGTGTAGTTCGCATCCCACATCTGCTGATTGATGATGGCACCTTTCTCGGCGTTCTTCTTCACGAAGTCGCCGAGCTTGTGCTTCGCCTTGATCTCCGAGGTGGGTACGAAGTTGTCCTCGATGACGCGGTTGCCTTCGATCAGCGTGCCGGTGCTGTAGCTCACGCTGATGCCAGTGCCATCCGTGCAGTTGAAGGCGTAGCCCAGCTCCTTGTTGGCCGTGCGGTCGTCAATGCTCAGGCGCATGTAATTGCGCACTAGGCAGCGGCTGATGCGTGTGTCCTTGCTCTCGCGCACACTGATGGCAGCGGCGGGGCTGCGATTGTCGATGACACGCACGTTGTCGAGCACGAGGTCGCGACACTTCATGGCCAGCACGCCTTCGTTGCGAGACTCCATCTCCCCCTCCGGCCGCGTGAGCGTGAGGTCGCGAATCTCCGCGCTGTTGGCATTCTCGATCTCGATGATCGGCTGATCCGCCCTCTGCTGAATGATGCGCCCGGGACCAAACAACCCGCTGCGCTCGCCACGGATGCGAATCTTCGCGGTGATCACGTAATCTCCCGCCGGCACAAAGAGCATGCGGTTCGGATTCGCATTCAGCGCCTCCTGAATGGAGGGATAAGCGGCAACGGAGAGGTCGGCGGCTTTGACCGTGAAGATCGCGAAAGTGAGATAAAGGAAAAGAGCGCGGATCATGAGTGCGGTGTGAACGCAGATAGGGCGGTGTCTTTTCAGAGTCTTGTTCTTCCTCTTCCTCCCTTGGCTCGGATCCTTCCGGGAGGAAGAGTATGAGCAGGAGGAAGAGGAGGATAAAAGCAGTTAGCGCTTCGGACCAATATCCAAACCCGCCAGCCACGGTGCCGTGATCTGCGGCGGCATGCCGCCGAAAGGCTGATACGCGGGGAGCTGGAGGACACTCATACAGTGTGCTTGCGATGCGATGAAGAAGAGTGTCTCGGCGCAGTCTTCCGTCTGGATCATGGCGCTGCGGTGCTCGGTGGTGGGCTTTACAGGACGCTTTTCCACGAGAGGCGTGAGGGCTTCCCCGGGGGCGTATTCAGAAAGGACAATGCCATACGCGCTGAGCTGCATGCGGGCGGTGAAGAGCAGGCCATGCACGGCCCACTTGCTGGCGGTGTAAGGCACGCCAGCAAACGAGTCAAAGCCATGCCCAGCGGTGGAGGAGACAACGACGATCCTGCCGCCGCCGCTTTCTGCCATCGGTTTGGACACGGCCTGGATCATGTTCACCACGCCCATCACATTCACATCCAGCACGCTGCGCCAGCTAGATTCGCTGGCGAGTTTGCTCGGATCGGCATGCGCCATGAAGCGGTCGGGGGTGTTGATGCCGGCGGTGTGGATCAAGGCGGCAATCGGCCCATGCTGCAGCACCTGCGCGAGCGCGGCGGCCACGCTGGCGGAGTCGGCGACGTCACACACGATGGAAGTGATGAGCGGCGAGAGTGCCGCCGTGGCCTGCAGTGACTCCAGCGTTCTGCCAAAGATGAAAGTTTTCGCGCCTGCGTCCGCAAATCGCTTCGCTGCGCTCTGTCCCATGCCGCCGCCACCGCCGGTGACGATGACGATCTTGTCGTTCCATTGTTTGTCCATCCGCCGACCCTAGCGGCACTTCGCGAGGCGTCGAATGAAGCGTGCGTTTTTGTGCAGATTTCTGGCCGCTTGGAAGTACGATGGGCACTCCTGCCCGTCGATCAGCGGCACCGCTGGCACGCACGTTCCCTCCAGACCTCAAACCGACGTGTCAAAGACTCCTGCCTGTCGATTTGATGACGATGCAGCTTGTGTGAGCGCTGATCGACGGACAGGCGAAGCCAATCCATCGTACCTCCGCCATCACGCCGCATCGATCGCCAGCGTCACCCGCCGCGCTGACCTCGTGGCGGCATCCTGGCCCCAGGGAAGATTGTCATACGCAGCTCCGGCAAAATGCACGCGACCGATGGGCCGGATGAGATGCGGCCAGACCTGTGCGAGTTTGCCGAGGGCGAAGGCATGCCGCTCGCAGCCGAGGGCCAGCGGCTCCTCCTTCCACCACTCATGCACGATGACCTGCTCAATCGTGTCTTTATTTTTTCCGGGGTAAAATTTGCGGAAGGCGGCGAGTGCATCCGCAGGGGCCAGTGCGGGCGGGCCGCTGCCCATGAGCACGCAGCTGTCACCAGCAACTTCATGCGCGCATTCATAGACGAGGCCCATGGTGCTGTTGCCGGTTTCGAGGTTGATGCTCGGCAGGTTGTCGCCTTCCCAGAATCGTGTCTTGGCCTGCAGCACGATGCGCGACTGCATGCCCATGGGCGTGTGCTCCAGCGCAAACTTCTTCTCCTCCGGCCAGCCCGGCGAGACTTTAATGCCCGCGATCACCATCGGGGACACGCAAATCACGGCGTAGTCCGCCTTCAGCGTCTGCTCCTTCTTGTCCGGACCTTCGGCGAAGGTGACCGTGACTCCATTTGCATCGTGCTCCAGCACGGTGACGAGGCAGTTCTTGCGCACGCGATCACCGAGATGTTTGGCAAAGGTGTCCGGCAGGAGCTGATTGCCGCCTTTGAGACGAAACACCTCGCGCTTGAACACGGGCAGCCCGCGCATCTTCACGATGGACTCCTGCCAGATGCGGTAGAGCGCGGAGACATCGCCCGCAGTGGCGGGTTTCTCCTTGCTGCTGAGACGTGATCCGCCGCAGTACCCACGCCCGGTTTCAGACGCGCCCTGCTCCACGAGCCAGTCTCCCAGCACCACGTGATCCAGCTCATCCAAGCCGATTCCAAAGGGCTGATACTCATCTTTAAATTTATCCGCCATGGGGCCGAAGTACAGGCGCGGAATGTTCTTCCAGCCGTGATCCTGCATGTAGGCCACTTCGCGTTCATTGAAGCCGAACTCGCGTTGTATCTTCGCATCTGCCAGCTCCTCCTCCGTGCGCCACTGGCCGCGCACATTGGCATACATCTTCCGCCGCCGTTCATAGGCCAGCACCGGCAAATCAAACTTCCGCACCCACTCGCGGTAGGTATCATAGCCGGGATTGGTAAACTGCTCCGCGCCGACATCCGCATACAAACCATTTGGCAGCGGATCATAAATGGTCTTCACATGCCCGCCGGTGCGGCGCGATGCTTCAAGAAGGGTCACATCATGCCCGCGCTCCATCAGATCAAACGCACAGCTCAAGCCGCCGATGCCACCGCCGATGACGATGACGCGTTTCTTTTTCGCAGGTTCAGCATGAGCGACCGCACCCGCGAGCAATGCCCCCGTGGTGGTTTGCAGCATTCGCCGGCGTGTCAGGGCAGTGGGATTTGCGCGCATGAAGGAGATACGCCACAAAAGGGCTTATCTTGGTACGGGTTGGTTTTCCAGTTCCATCACGCTTTGAAGAAGATCTGCCGACGGTAGAGCGCGAAGAGGAAGAGCCAGACGAGCAGCAACGCGCCGGTGCTTTCGAGCACGCTGTACCATTTAGGATCCAGCGGTTGGTAGAGCCCGCTGAAGAGGAGTTTGGAGGTGTGGCCGAAATCAATGAAATGATAGGCCATGTAGATGGTAAGGCTGTTCATGCCGACGACGACGAGCGGGAAAGACCAGCGTTTGAAATTCAACAGGTCGATGACGTCGTAAAACATGGCCAGCAGCGTGAAGGAGATGCCAGTGGTCAGCAGAATGAAGGAGCTCGTCCACAGCCGTTTGGCGATGGGGAAGTACAGGCTCCACAGCAGGCCGAGCGCGATGCAGACAGCACCGGCGAGCAGAAGCTGGCGGAATTTTGCCGCCGGGGTGCTCGTGTCGCCTTTGAGGATCTCACCCGCAAAGACGCCGAACATCGTCAGGCACATCGCGGGGAATTGCGTGAGCAGGCCCAGCTCGTCATACGTCCCTTGCAGCAGGCGGCCCAGAAGGTAAGTGCGATCAAACCAGCCGACGAGGTTGCCTTCAAACGAGAGATTCCCCGCACCGAAGCCTGGCACCGGCACCAAAAACAATGCGGCGTAATAAGCCAGCAGGATGCCACTGGCCACGCAGAGGCGTTTCACCGAGCTGAGGTTCAAATACAGCACCACGCTGACAAAGCCCGCGAGGCCGATGCGCCCCAGCAAGCTGCCCAGGCGCATGTGATGTGGATCGAAGAACGGGATCGGCGCGTTCTTGTCCAGAAAGCCGAGCGCGATGAGGATGAGCAGGCGCACGAAGGTCTTTCGATACAGCGTGCTTTTCGGTGTGCCTTGAGCGATGGCCTTGCTCAGCGAAAACGGAATCGACACTCCCGCGAGGAATAGAAACAACGGGAAGATGCAGTCATAGAACGTGAAACCAAACCACGCAGGATGCGTGAACTGTTTCGCCACCGCATCGACCCAAGGCCAGCCTGTTTTGCCATCGAGCTGATGAATCACCGCACCTGCGCCGGCGATCATGAGCATGTCAAAGCCACGCAGGGCGTCGATGGAAACTAGGCGAAATGGAGTGGGAGGTGTGGGAGTCGCCATGATTTGAAGAACAGCGGCTGTCACTTCGCAAACTCCACCACCGTGCTCACCATCGCATCGCGTTTATCGGTGACGGTGATGAACCAGGTGTTGGCATCTGCGGGTGGTTTGGGGGCGGTGATGGTGCCATCTTTAATGGTGGCGGGTACGGATTTCCATTCGCGTTTGGAGCGCAGGCCGTTGTCAGTGGTATAGTTGAGCTCGGCTTTCTTGAGCGGCACTTTGCTCTCACATGTGATAGTGACGTGATCGCCGGACACAACAGGGGCGCTTGGGTTCGACAAAGGATCACCACTGCGGCATTTCGAGTCGATGAAAATCCCGATTTCCTGCGGTGCCCAGCCGGATTGGTGGCCGTGGTGCATATTGACCTGGATACGGATGTGTTTCTCTCCGGGCACGGCGTTGTAGCTCTTCATGTAGCTGTCGAGCACGTAGTGGACGTCGTTGGTGCCATTCACAAAGAGGATGGGCACATGGCAGCGTGGCAGCAGGCTGCCAGGATCGTATTCCTTCACCCACAGCGCGCGGTGCTCGGGGTCTAGCTTGTCGATGCTGGGCTTTTGCACGGACTCACCCTCATGCAGAAAGCCGCAGCCATAGACGGGCACGACGGCTTTGAAGCGATCATCGAGCGAAGCCACGAGGCAGGTCGTGTACCCACCCCAACTGATGCCAGTGACGGCGGTGTGCTCGGCATCCACTTCCGGGAAACTGCGCAGCAGAGTGTGCGCACGCATCACGCTCGCGGCGGCGTGGAAGGGCCAGTCATCGCTCGTGTCAGGGGTGGTGATGCTGTCGAATTTTTCAGCATGCCCGTGCGGCGGACCGCCATTCGGCAGCCGCGTGCGCACGCCGCGATGCCCGTTGCCAAGCGCCATCCCGGTCTTGGGATCAAACTCGGGGTCAGGCGGGCGCGAGCCGTTCAGATCCATCGCGATGGCTGCGTAGCCGCGCTTGGCCCAGAGATGCACCCAGTCTGCGAATGCCGTGCCCCCACCGCCATGAATGAGCACCACACCGGGGAACTGAGTGCCGGGCTTCGCTTCTCCCAGCGTGATGGGCGAAGCATAAAACGCGAAGACTTCGGTCTCCTTGCCCTGGTACTTTTCACCTGCATAGGTCAGCGATTGAATCGGCTGATCCTGCCGCACCCACTTCATGGCAGGCACATTGTTTTTGAGTGCATCCAGATCCCAGGGGCCGACTTTTTCGGCATGGAGAGATATGGCGAGACAAGCAGCGGTGATGAAAAGAGAAAACCTCATGGCGGGAGATCAAACGCTCTCATGAGGTCGATTCAGCATCTTTTTTCATCAAACAAAACCGCCGCAGCGAAGGGCTCCTGGCACTCACTGCGGCGGCGTATGGGTCAATGAGAGATGGACAGCTCTCAGTTGGCCTTCTTCGGACGGCCAAGCACATCGTCCTTGGTCGTAAGCGCGACGGCGACGACTTGGTCGATAAGCTCTTGTTTGATCTTCAGATCCTTCAAAGTGTTCACGAGATTTTCGGCGATGGCGTTGAAATGCTCCACAGTGAGGCCCATGCCCTCGTGTGCTTTGCGCATGTCCTTGCCGGTCCATGGCAGCGGTCCACCGAAGGCGGCGCTGAGGAATTCCTTCTGCTTCCGGCGCTGCTTGTCCATGCTCACGTTGTCGAAGAAATGCTTCACGCGGTCATCGACCAGTACTTTGACGTAGAAGGCGTCCACCGCAGCCTCCATGGCGGGTTTGCCGCCCAGTTTTTGATACAGGCTGTCTTCACGGGCCTTCAGCCATTTCGTTTTGCAGGCTTCTTTAGCGAAGGACCATTTCCGGCCTTCATATTCGGCGGTGATGGCGGGATCGACTGGTTTGCCGCTGATCGGGCAGACAGTGTTCGTGGCTGCTTGCGTGGCGACCGCAGCGGGATCAATGGCCATGGCGGCATTGACAAGCAGCGTCATGACGAGACTGATGGTGGCGAGGGATGAGAGGATGAGTTTCATAGTTTGGTTGGGCTATTTAATAAGTTGTATCGGCGATGCATCAATGCACCGATCCTGCGCAGAGATGCGCGTTGCTTGCGCACGCCAATTCCAGCGCATAACGGAGCACAAACAGAGCAGCGACAGGGGCGGTGAATGTTGCATGGTGAATGCATGTTTGAGACCAAGCCTGACATCGCCGGACGCACCGAAATCGAAACACTGGTGAACACCTTCTATGACCGCATCCGCACCGACGAGGTGCTGGGGTTCATCTTCAACGAAGTCGCGCAGACCAACTGGACCACGCATCTGCCAAAGATGTATGCCTTCTGGGAGACGGTGCTGTTTCGTACGGGCGGCTTCACCGGCAATCCCATCGCCGCGCATGCAAAGCTCGTCTCGCAGACGCCCATGGGCCGTGCGCAGTTTGACCACTGGCTGCAGCTCTTCCGCAGTACGGTGGACGATCTCTTTGCCGGCGAGCGGGCCGAGCACATCAAAAGCTGCGCGGCAGACATGGCGAACGTCATCTACGCGCGCATCAACCAGGTTCCCGATCCCCGTTTCGATCCCGCCAACGTTACACCGGAACAACGCGCGCGTTATGCGCGTTATCAGCAGCCTGCCGCATGAGCCAGTTCCCCGCCTGTAAACACAAAAAACACCGCGCATCTGGGACGCGCCGTGATGGACTGCGCTGGCTCGCGGCAGAGCCGTATCGAGTGTTCTTTTTCAGCGGTGCGGTGTGGAGCATCATCGGCGTGACGTTGTGGCCGCTGTATTATGCGCAGCAGCTTGGCTTTTATCCGAACTTCGTCCACGCACGGATCATGATCGAGGCCTTCGGTGCGGCGTTTGTCGTCGGATTTCTCGGCACCGCTGGGCCGCGCATGGCCACGGCTCCGAAGCTCACTCCGGTGGAATTGCTCTGGCTCTTCGCTCTGCATCAGGCTTGCGGCATATCTCACCTCACGCTGCATCTGGCCTGGGGTGATATGTTTTTCATCGCGCTGCTCGGTTCGTTGCTACTGTGTTTGCTGATTCGTGTGGTGAAGTTCCGCAAGGAGGTGCCCCCACCGCAATTGCTCCTCGCGCTCACCGGTCTGATCTGCGGCATTTCGGGAGCGGCGTTGCTGCTCTCGTCGGCAATCCTGCTCGATCCGCAGCGCCTCCGCCTCGCGAATCTACTGCTTTATCAGGGCCTGCTGCTGCCGCCGGTGCTGGGCATCGGCGCGTTTGTGTTTCCGCGCATGCTCGGCGGTGATTTTGGCGATCCCAAAACCGCAGCGCAGAGCCGTGTGACACTGGTGCGTTCCGTCATTGCCGCTGCTCTGCTGGTCGGCAGCTTCTTTCTCGAAGCCTACGCGCAGGTCATCCCGGGCTATGCGCTGCGTGTACTTGTAGCAGCGGCCTATTTGCTCATGGAGGTACGCTGGCAGACGGCGCAGAGCGGCTCACTCACCACGGGCTTGTTTTGGGCGCTGATCCTCGGCTGGCTCGGTCTAGCGCTTGCCGGATTCTTCTACGCACAGCATGTCAGCGTGGAGCACCTGCTCTACATCGGCGGTTTCGGCATGCTGATGCTCATTGTCGGCAGCCGGGTGCTGTTTGGCCACAGCGGCGACCTCGACGGCTTTTTTGTGAAAAGCAAGTGGGTGCGTTTCCTCATCTTTCTCGGTGTCCTTGCCGCTATCACCCGCGCCACGCCCGCCTGGGTGCCTTCCACGACGGTGTCCCATCACATTTACGCCGCACTGACGTGGGCGCTGCTGGCGCTATTCTGGCTGCTGTGGCACCGCAGGCGCTTCGTGAAGCGGGAAGATGTTTAATGTGAGACTGTGAGCGGCACTCATAGCGAGGGCGGTGTCCAGTCGGGGATGCCGCCTGACTTGAGCTGCTTTTCGTAAACCTCCCAGTAGGGCTTTGTGGGAGACATGGGCGCGGTTTCATTCACCATGAGCGGACGTGCTTCCTTCCAGTAGCTGTCATAGGCGGCGTTCATTTTCTGCACCACTTCGGGGTAATCGCCGCTGACATCGGTCTTCTGATATGGATCAGCTTCGAGGTCGTAGAGCGCGCCTTTGCTGGGCTGTGCGGTGGCTTGTTTTTTCTTCGGATTGCCGCCAGCACGCGGACCGACGAAACGGAAGCGCTGGTTGCGCACGCCGTAGTTGAGAAATTCCTGCGTGTCTGGCTCCGTGCCCGTGGACCAGCGGGCTACATGAGTGAAGAGGTAGCGATCCTCCCACTTGTCAGCCTTGCCTTCGATCAGCGGCAGCAGGCTGCGGCCATCGACCTGCTTCTTCGGCAGTTCCGCCCCGGCCAGCGCGGCAAAGGTGGGCAGCAGATCGATGTGCGCGGCGATGGTGCTGATGTCACGGCCCGCATTGATATGTCCATCCCAGCGGATGAAGAACGGCACACGCACGCCGCCTTCATCCGTGGAGGCTTTCATGCCGACCTGATCGCCGTTGAAGAACGGATAGCCGGGTGCGACGTCCTTGCCCGCAGTGCCGGGGGCGCCACCGGCGGTGCCATTGTCAGACATGAAGATGACGACGGTGTTTTTGTACAAGTCCCATTCCTTCAGCTTCTCTGCGAGGCGGCCCATGTTCTCGTCGATGTTTTCGATCATGCCGTAGAACCCGGCCTGCTCTTTGCCAAAGCCGAGATCGGTGAAGTGCTTCGCATTCTTCTCCGGCGCGATGTACGGCCCGTGCGGCGCATTGGGGGTGAGGTAGGTGAAGAACGGTTTGCCGCTGTCCTTCTGCTGCTTCATCCAGCCGAGTGCGGCGGTGAAGAAGACATCCGTGCAGAAGCCGTGCGTCTTCACAAAGCTGCCGTTGTGACGGATGACGGGGTCCATGTAAGTGTTGTCTGGCGCATCCGCACAGGAACAGGGATAGGCCTGCCCAATGCCGCCTGCGCCGTGGATGAAGGCTTCGTCAAAACCGCGCTTGTTCGGCTGATACGCTTCTTCATCACCGAGGTGCCATTTGCCAAAAATGCCGGAGGTATAGCCCACAGTTTTGAGCACCTGCGGCAGGATGGTCGCTTTCAGCGTCATGCGCTCGCGCTCCAGAATGGTGTGCGTGATGCCGTTCTTCAGATCGGGCCGGCCCGTCATGATGGCGCTGCGGGTGGGCGAGCAGGTGGGGCTGACGAGGAAGCGGGTGAAGCGCAGGCTCTTGGAATGAAGCGCATCCAGATTCGGCGTCTTCAGCCATGGATGGCCCACGCAGCCCATCTGTCCGTAACCCTGATCATCCGTCATGATGAGAATGATGTTCGGCCTGCCGCCCGCGAGATCCGCGAAGGCATGCAGGGTCAGGACAAAGAGAAAGGTCAGGGCGAGTTTCATGGTCAGGAGTGTGAGGACGAAGCCAAGAAGACACTCTTTCAACGCAATGCCTTTAGGTGTGGAAAGTCACCCTATTTGCTCAGCATTTCAAAGCAGCATGCAAGCTCTATGTCGCGGAAGAAAACGTCTCCTTGCGCAGGTTAGCTGTAGAAGTGAGTTTGCCCACTGATGAAACCCCTTGTTCTGCTGCTGCTCCCACTTGTTTTGGTTCAATGTACCACTCCCCAACCCGGCGGCGTGCCCACAAGTCCGCAGCCTTCATCCTGGGGCCTGCCGCAGATCATCAATGTCTCGGCTTATGATCCGAAGGAGAAGCAGCGCGCGGGGCAGGGCTACTCGGAGCATGATGTGTCTGCTCTACGTGCGAACGGGGCCAGCGGCTTGATCGCTCGGGCGGGCAAGGGCGGAAATCTGGATGAAAAATGCGGGAACTTCCTCGCGGCTGCGGATCGTGCCGGGATGCTGCCAGGGATTTATTATCGTCTGCAAAACCATGTGGATGCCGTGGCGCAGGCGGATCAATTCAGCGCAAGAGCACACTCGCTGGCGCGTGGCCGGGCCTGGAATGCACCGGCGCTGCTGCTGTGCGCCGACTTTGATGCGCACTCGCGGCTCTCCGACATCCTGCGTTTCATCGACCGCGTGGAATCACGCACAGGCGTGGTGCCGGTGGCGTATCTGGAAAACAGCACGCACATGAAGCGGCTCCTCAGTAGCGCGGACCCGGCCACGAAAGCCAAGCTGCGCCGCATGCCTTACTGGCTGGCGCTGTATTCCCACGATGGTGGTGCGGGGCCGGATTATCCCGCACCGGTCAATCCGCACGGCCTGCTCCACCAATATCAGGTCTGGTCAAACTGGACACTGTGGCAATACGGTGGCGTGGAATGGGCGCATGGCCGCTCACAGCCGAAGGTTTACAATCACGGCCTGAACCGTAACAGCCTCTACTTCGGCAATCTTGACCGTCCCGTGGAGCGCAATGTGTTCAACGGCTCGCATGCCGCGCTGAATTCGTTCTGGCAGCAGCATGGCCTGCGGCTGCGTTGATCAACGCAGCGTCATCGCGACTTGCTTCAGCGCATCGACCAGGGCGCGTGTGGCGGTGGAGGCGCGGCCTTTTTGCCAGAGAACGATGAAGTCCCAGCGGGCGGTTTCATCGCTGACCGGCACAAAGGTCACGCCGGGATGCTGCAGTTTTTCAAAGTAGGCTGGTAGCAGGGTCACGCCTGACTCGGAGACGACCTGCGAAAGCACGTTGGTGATGCCGTCCACGATGACTGCGAAGCGCGGCTTGAACCCGGCCGATTTGCACAGAGCAACAACCCAGCGATTGCGCCCAGGCACCTGGTCTTCATCCACGCCGATGAAATCACGGCCCTTCAGCTCTTTAAGTGCGATGCTTTTTCGTACCGCAATCGAGTCACCATCGGCCACCGCCGCACAGACACGGAGTGAACAAAGCTTGACGCTGTGAAATTCTCGCGCCGCCGCCACGCCCTCCTGGCCGATGAGAGCGAGATCAAGCTCCCCCGCACGCAGGCCGTCGATCTGCTCGCGAGGAGACATGTCGTGCAGTTTCAGCTTCACCTCCGGCTGTGACTTGCGCAGCTTTGCCAAAGCCGGGGTGAGCATGCTCTGTGCAGCCGAAAGCAAATAACCCACGCGCAACTCGGAGCGCTCGCCGCGAGCCTGACGGCGCAGCTCAGCCAATGCTGCATCATAGCTGCCAACCAGCGGGCGCATGGCCTTCACCAAGGCATGACCAAGGCCGGTGGGCTTCACACCGCTTGGCTCGCGCTCCAGCAACTTGCCGCCGATTTCATGCTCCAGGGCCTGCATCTGACGGCTCAGCGCAGGCTGGGTGATGCGCAGCCGCACTGCAGCGCGGTTGACGCTGCCTTCTTCGATCACGGTGAGCAGGGCTCGAATGCGGTCCATCATGCCGCCGAGGATATGCTCATCCGGCATAACGGCAACAGTGAACCGGCATTACCCGCAAGTCCACGTCTGGCGCACTCTCCACTCGCTCACCAAAGAGCTTGTCAACCCAAACACACCCTCCCATGAAACTCGCAATCATCATCACCTCCGATCCTAAAAACGGCGAAGAAGCCCTTGGCCGCGCCTTCAACGCACTCGCACTCGCTGCGGAATCCCAAGACAAGGACGACGAGGTCAATGTCGTATTCGCCGGAACTGGAGTGCGCTGGCCTGCCGAATTCTCGAAGCCCACACATCCGGCCCATGGGCTCTACAATGCGGTGCGTCCGGTCATCACTGGTGCGTCCTGCGGCTGCTCCGCTGTTTTTGGTGCGACGAAGGAAGTCGAAGCCTGCGGTCTGCCGGGGATCAAAGATCATGCACTGGCCGGGACTCCCGGACTGGCGAGCATCCGCCGTTACTTGGCCGAAGGCTGGCAGACACTCGTATTCTAAAACAGCAACCCCTCGCTCCACCTCGATTATGGCCGACCGATTCATGCATACCGTGCTCACGCCTGCCGTGTTCGAGGCGGAGCGACATTACTATGGGCGGACGTATCCCGTCTTTGACTCCACGCCTGAGCGTGATGCGCTCACTGCAGCAGAGGCGGCGTTCATCGCCGAGCGCGATTCGTTTTACATGGCCACCATCACGGAAAATGGCTGGCCGTATCTTCAGCATCGCGGCGGGGCAAAGGGCTTTCTGCGCGTCACCGGACCGAACGAGCTGATGTTCGCCGATCATGGGGGCAACCGCCAGATGATCAGCGTCGGCAGCCTCGCGAAGAACGATCGGGTGAATCTTTTCCTCATGGACTACCCGGCGCGGGAGCGGCTGAAGATTCTCGGCCACGCCAAGGTGTTGGATGCACGCGAGCATCCCGATCTTGTTGCAAAAATCGCCCCGCCCGGAGGTCATGCGGCCAAGGTCGAGCGCATCTTTGTCATCGACGTTTTGTCCTACGACTGGAACTGCCCCAAATTCATCACACCGCGTTTCACTGCTGCCGAGGTACAGGACGCCGTCGCGCCACTGAAGGCTCGCATTGCCGAACTCGAATCCCAGCTCAAACTCCACACACCATGAACCCACGCCCACCCCTGCCTCCTTTCACGGAAGAAACGGCGATCAAGAAAATCCAGGCCGCCGAAGACGCCTGGAACAGCCGCGACCCCGAGCGTGTGTCGCTGGCCTACACACCCGACACCGAATGGCGCAACCGCGATGTTTTTCTCAACGGCCGTGCCGAGGTTGTCGAGTTTCTGAAAAAGAAATGGGTCAGGGAGCAGGACTATCGCCTCAAGAAAACGCTCTGGGCTTTCACGGGCAACCGCATCGCCGTGCGCTTTGAATACGAGTGGCATGACGTCGCCGGTCAATGGTGGCGCAGCCATGGCAATGAGAACTGGGAGTTTGATGAGAATGGCTACATGGCCAAACGCTATGCCAGCATCAACGATCAACCGATCCGCGAGGAGGAGCGTAAGTTTCGCTGGGAGCGGTCCTGAGGGTTCGTGACCTCGACCTCTCTCTATGAATCCTGTTATACTCATCACTGGAGCCACGCGTGGCATTGGCTTCGCGGCTGCAAAGCAACTGGCCGCCCGTAGCACACAAGTCATCATCGCCAGTCGTGATGGCACCAGGGCCTCCGAGGCCGCTGCACGGGTGGGCAGTGGTGCAGTGGGTGTGGCACTCGACATCACAGACCAAGCGAGCGTGCAGGCTACAGTGAAGCAGATTGAGCAGCAGTTTGGCCGACTGGATGTACTGGCCAACAACTCTGCCATCCTGCTGGACCACTACCAGAGCCTGCTCGACCTTAAGCCCGAGGTGTTGCTGGAGACACTGAACACGAATGTCGTCGGCACGCTCCGAGTCTCGCAAGCGTTTGCGCCGCTGCTCGCCAAATCCGCCACGCCACGCATCATCAATGTCTCCAGTGGGGCCGGGCAGCTAGATGGCGAGCCGCAGGCCTGGGCGCCCGCATACTGCATCAGCAAGACAGCACTCAACATGCTCACGCAACAACTCACCGCCGCACTGCCGGAGGTGATGGTCAACAGCATGTGCCCCGGCTGGTGCCGCACCGAGATGGGTGGCAGCGAGGCACCACGCACCCCTGAAGAAGGCGCAGACACACTCACCTGGCTCGCGCTGGATGCACCGCACACATTGCGCGGGAAGTTCATCAAAGACCGTACGGTGATCCCTTGGTGACGGCGGCAGTTATCTTTTGAGTTGGGCCTGCTGCGAGGGAGTGAGGAAGCCGAGTGCCTTCGGCGTATCATTGCGAATCCACGCATTCACCTTCGTGGCCTGTGCTGGCGAGAGCAGTAGCCTTTCCGCCGCAGTGCCGCCGAGTTGTTTTTTCTGATCGCTCGCGGGTGCCGTGCGGTAGCCAGAGATCGTGCCCACGTTGAGCCGCGAGGTCTTGACGATGGCAAGATCAGATGAGGGCACATAAACGGCATTGGCACACTCCACCTTCTCCGCAGCGGCGATCAACTGCGGCAGTGAAATCACTGCGGGGTCGTAGCTTACTTTCGTCACTTCGCCTCGGGCCATGATACCGGCCTCGGTGGTGATCACACCGTCGATCTTACCCAGCTCCATCTCGCCGGTCCAGAAGCAGTACATGGCAAAGACGGCCTGCTTAAGTCGTGGCGAGTGCTCAGCGGCCAGCAGTGTCATGTATCCCGGCACCGGTCGTTTTGCCTGCGTGAGCGCAGCTATCATGCGTTCTGCAATGCCGCCGGTGTCCCACACCTGGTCTTTGCGTGGAATGATGTCTTCTCCGTTTGAATTGAGAAAGCGCACCACTTGGTAGTTCCACGCCGGTTCACCAAAACGCTTCATCACCTCCGCGTCTCTGCCTCCCTTGTTGTTGTGGACGAGCAGTGGAGTGAACTCCGTCTCGACCGCCTCGACCAGCAGGGGGTTGGACATCACATCATGGCCGAACTGCTTGCAGCCCGCGCAGCCGGGGATTTCCTGAAACAGGGCAAACACCGGTTTCCCCGTCTGGGCGCTGGAGGACAGTGCGGTTTCCAAAATGCGACCCCAGTGTACCTTTCCAGCCTCCTCGGGTTGCGGAGCGGAGGCGACCGTGCATGACAGGGGAATCATCATAAGGGCAAAGGCAAAAAGGGCAGGCTTCATGCTCGTGAGAGGCGGTAGCCCGGGGATTATTTCACGAATTTTTTAACCTCGCCAAGATTTGAGGAAGGTCCATTCATTCACGGATTTGAAGGAACAAGCGCAAACCGATTCGATTGACTACTTCTGAGGTGATAAGTCGGCACGAGCTGCCACGTTTCGCAGCCCAACATGAAAACTGCTGCTGCTGCACTCCTTTTCTTCGCCATCTTGTGCATGAGCATTGACTCCGCTCACGCCCAGCGTGCGCAACCGACACCCACCATGCTGCTGGGACCTGTGGACTGGCGTTTTGAGCGGCTGCCGATCCCGCCGGGCTTTGCGCCGGACATCCCATGGACCGGTTATGAAGAAGCACGTTTTTCGCCTGGCATGTTCGACACCAAATCGCCGACGCATTTCACCTACGCGCTCTCGATCTGCATTGACGGAACTCCGGAGATTCAGGTGAAGGAGCTGAAGAACTTTTTCGACAAGTATTTCAAGGGCCTCAGCACCATGGTGGGCCGTGGTAAAGGCATGAAGCCAGACCCGTCAGTCTTCAATGCCGAGGTGACACCGCGCGACAAGCCAGGCCAGTTCTCGGCGAAGGTGCCGTTTATCGACACCTTTACGGACGGACGCCAGATCACACTGAATCTAGAGATCGACGTGCGTCCGCAGTCCAAAATTCAAAAGACGCAGGTCATCCTGCTCATCTCTCCCCAGCCCACCGACGCGGAAATCTGGAAGCAACTGCGTGAGATTCGCGCTGCGGCGCATACGCCTTGAGCACTCTCTGTTTTGTGATTCAGCACACGTAACATTTAGTGTGCTCATTTCGATTCTTTATCTCCAGCCATGAAGTTCCTTGCACATCACCTGTCCTTCGCGGGCATCTGCCTCGCGTTTTGCACCTCTTCAATCTTCGCCGCCGATCCTGCGCACGTTCTGATCGTTGTCGGCCCCAGCAAGCATCCTGCGGGTTCGCATGAAGTGGCAGCGGGAGGACGCTTGATGAAACACTGCATGGAAACCATGGCGAACGTGCCAAGTGTGAAAGCAGATGTGGTCTATGAATGGCCGACCCAGGCGCTGCGCGCTGCGGCCTCCACCGTGGTGTTCATTGGCGATACGTTTCCTGTGGGACGGCTGCCGAATCCGCAGCAAAACCTGGCGGACCTCGGAGTCATGATGCAGCGCGGCTGCGGCATTGTGTGCGTGCATTACGCCACAGGGTTGCTTGGCGAAGATGTCACGCCCGAGGGCGATCACCCGCTGCTGGGCTGGCTCGGCGGCTACTTCGCGAACCGCTCTTGCCCGCACCACGAGTCCTTTGCGCGCATCTTCAAGGCGGCGACCATCACACCAGCGGCGGCGCAGCATCCCATCGCCCGTGGTTGGCATGAGTTCACGCTGCATGACGAGCCCTACATCAACAACTACTTCGGCAAAGGCGAGAACAAGCTCGCGGCCAATGTCACCGCCCTGGCCACAAGTATGCTGCCGCCGGAGAACCCGAAACGTGAAGCCGTCGCGTGGTGTGTGGAGCGCAGCGATGGCGGACGCGGTTTCGGCATTGTGATGCCGCACTTTTACAAGAACTGGTCGAATGAAGACCTGCGCCGTTTCATTCTCAACGGCATCGTCTGGACCGCAAAGCTCGAAGTCCCCGCAGGCGGCGTGCAGACGACGCTGCCGGATTTGAAAGAGTTCAAACCGGTATCGGTGGAGTATGTACCACCGCCACCCAAGGTGAAGCCGACTGAACCCAAGAAATAGCAGCCATGGCCTTTATTGAAGACAGACCGTTGCCTGACAAAAACGCTCTTGCTCGCATTGAAGCAGATGATGGTGCGGCGCGGAACCGTGATTTTTTTCACACCCGATGCAGAGTGGGAGGGTTCTGTGGGTAATGATCAACAACGATCCATCACCACCATGAAAAACTCCATCCTTCTCCCCCTTCTTTTTGCCTGCCTGCTCTGCACAGTGACATTGGGCCAGACGGCTTCATCGACTTCCAGCGCCGGTGCGGCTGCCGAAGTGCAGCTCACAGGCACACTCGAACAACGGATGGCCATAGGCGGTGAAACCACCGGCTGGTCATTGCGCTACGGTGAAAAGAAACGCGTGGAAGTAGTTCTGCCAGCGGAGGCTTTCGCGTGGGTCAAAGATGGCGTGGTCGTGTCCGTGAGCGGCGCTTATGGCACGAAGCATTACCTGGAGCGCGGCGATGTGGCGGTCTTCATCGTGAAGAAGATCAGCCCAGCGGTGAAATAAGCTCAGCGGTACAATACACAGAGCAGCGCCAGCGCGAAGCTGCCGACCATCAAGCCCAGTGCCACCCACCTCGGCATTGGCGGAGCTGCAGAACCTTTGTCGGTCATCATCCCAGTCGTAGGCCATAATCAATGCGGGGTGAAATCCTCAATGCCGGAGGAGCGCAATCGTCGCAGCGTGATGATCCGACACTGACACATGCCATGGGATACTCGACGGCGGCGCAGTCGTCAATCCGTCGCAGGCATGCTAGAAACGAGTGCTGCGGATGGACAAAACACCAGTCAAAGCGTAAAATCCACTGCCGCTTTGATGCTCTTTGTTTACGGCGACGAAAGCTCTTCAAAAAAACTTCACCGCAGACGATATGGCCAACTCAATCCTGGAAAAGTCAGAGGAGTTCATCCGCAGTGTGGAGGAACGATTTCGGGAGCTTAACCGTATCCTCACTGAGCAAGGGATGGGCCAGCTGACCGAGCGCAACGGCAGGCCCATCACCAGTCTTCGCCCTTCGGAGTTGCTGGCCTTTCACGCACTGACTGCCCAGATGGCCCAGCAGAAAGACAAGCCGGCTTACGAAATCGCGCTCGAACTGGAGGAGGACGCGCGGAAAAGCGTCTTCATCTTCTTTGTGCTGCTGCCGATTTTCCGCTCGATCACCAGCAGCAGCATGATCTACGTCGCGGTGGACGACATGCATGGACCCAAGCTGGAGTGCATGAATTACTTCATCCGGGATCAGGTGGAGTTCGTCGAGCTGCTCAATCTCACCCAGGCCCTTGATTACGGCCGGTTCGAGAGTTTGCTCAAGGGGCGTGTCGTCCTGGCCGACGTGGAGAGCGATTTTGCCATCCCGAAGCCTGGCAATCCCAACATCTCCTACTCTTATCTTGAGGACAAACAGGCCAAGCTGATGCGGACCATCAACGCCATCCTCGGAAGGACCGGCTACCACAAGATCATCATTTTCCAAAAAGGGACCAAGAGCCTGATCTCGTATCCACCGCAGTTTATCAGGGGGTCCAAATGCTTCATCGCCACGGCAGCATGCGCCACGCCAGATGCCTGGGAGGTCGGTACCCTGCGTGCGTTTCGTGACGAGGCTCTGCTCCCGTCCATGTGGGGGCGGTTGTTCAATCGCTGCTACTGCCTGCTCTCCCCGCCACTGGCCCGGTGGATTGCGAATTCGCAGAGCAGGCAACAGATGGTCCGGCGTTTCTTTGTGACGCCGCTGGCGAGCATGATCGCCAAGCTTCGGCGTTAATCCGTACGGGCATCCATGCCGCAATGGCAGGGCTCAGGCTCGGGGCATCCCAGTTCTGCGGCTGCTAAAATGGTATTATATAATATTTTGAAAATAACCTTAAACTAGGGTCTTCAATGGCTTGATATGGAGACGCACTTTTCTAGAGGCAGAGTGCCCTGGCGGCTGCACTTTTCCGTCCCATTTCCGGCAAGTCGGGACCTGGCGTGAAAAAATGTTTCAGCCTCACGCAGAGTTGGGGCGCGGATGGGTAAACCAGTAGCAGAGAGGCAAATCTGCCGATCAAACTTAACCCACAAAAGACAAACAACATCCGCATCCCATGAAAACGAAACTCATTAACTCCCTCCTGCTCCTTGTCGCTGTCGCCTCCATCACCGGAGCCCGGGCTGACGAATCGCTGGCCCAACGCATCAAGGAGGTCTTCCAAGAACCCCGCAACACCCATGCGCCTACCTCAGTCGCCGCTGTCCGTGGCTAAGCGGCTCCTCCCATGACGCAATTCAAACTCACCCAATAAATAACCAACAACATCCGCATCCCATGAAAACGAAACTCATCAACTCCCTCCTGCTCCTTGTCGCTGTCGCCTCCATCACCGGAGCACGCGCCGGTGAATCCCTCGCCGACCGCATCAAGGACGTCTTTAAAGACCCCCCTCATACCCACGGACCCACGGCGGTCGCCGCTGTGCGTGGATAACACCCCTCACATCCGTCCACCCTTCACCAAATCCATCCCATGAAAACTACACTTCTTCACCTCTGTCTCATCGCCACGGCCTTTGCAGGCGCTCATGCAGATACGCTGCGCACACTGCCTGTCTGCCCGCCTGATCTTCCTGACATGCCCCGGCCCATCCGTCCCTGCACCCCGCTGCCACCGACAGCGGACCCCTGGGACCAGGTCGTCTTCAATGACCGCGATGACGGCTGCTCCGGGCACCATCATCACCGGCATCACCATTGCTGCGGCTTCGCCGTCAACGGCCAGGACGACGGCTGCGTGAAGCAGCCGGGGAAGCCCACCCGCTCTGCACCATTCATGGCAGCCGTGTGAGGATCCACCCGGTGCCGCCACCTGCGCTCTGAGAGGTCGCGTCAAACACAACGGCAAGCCCGGTTTCATGCGGGCTTGCCGTTTGCGTTTTGCCTCGTAGCCTGCCGGGCATGAGCAACGACGGCGAGATGTTTCCGCAAACGCGCTGGTCACAGCTAGCGCGGCTGAAGGACGGTGATGAAACCACCAAAAGCGAAGTGCTCGGCACGCTTTATCAGCTTTATCGCAAGCCGGTGCTGGCCTACCTCGCACGGCGCGGCTTCGGCCACGAAAAAGCCGAAGACCTGGTGCAGGACTTCTTCCTCCACTCCATGCAGCATCAGTTGTTTGAGAAGGCTGAAACCGCGCGTGGTCGCTTTCGCGGCCTGATGCTTTCCGCCCTCCAGCATTACGCCGCCAATGCGCACCGGCATGATCAGGCGCAGCAGCGCCGGCCTGCGGGCGGATTCATTTCCGCAGATGAGGTGCTGGAAGAAAGCGGCAACGCCGCAGTGCTGGGCGTGGACAGCCACACCCCGGAAGATGCCTTCACCCAAACGTGGGCGCGCATGCTGCTGGCGCGTGTGGTGGATGCACTGGACCACGAGTGCCAGGCCACCGGCAAGCAGACGCACTTCAGCATTTTCAAACGCTTCATGCTCCTGCCCATTCTCGACGGCGTCGCCGCTCCCTCTCAGCGTGAGATGGCCGACGAACTCGGACTCACCGAAAAAGAAGTGGCCAACCGACTCGTCACCGCACGGCGTGCCTACCAGCGGCTACTGCGCGAGGAGATCGCCCAGTATGCAACGGACAGCGACGAAGTGGACGCCGAGATCCGCGATCTCTTCGCCACGCTCAGCCGGCCCGCTTGAATTCCCCATGCCTCCCGATGCCAATTCCCGCAGCCTGCGCGATCTGCTGTCCGCTCTGAAGCGCGGGCTGATCGATGCGCGTGCCGCACGTTCGGCGGTGAAACCAGACGGTTCGGTGATCGCACGCCTGGAGCGTGGCGACCCACTGGAAGCTGGTGGTTTGGCGGACTTACTCGGGCTGGACAGCGCCCGGCAGAGTGTGTCTGAACTGCTGCAGCAGCTTCAGCGTGAGTGCCGGTTTTTGGAGGAGGTGCCGTTTCAGCCCGGAGCCCGCATTGGCGGATCTTATGAGGTGCTCAAAATCCTGCATGGCGGTTTTGGTCTGGTGTATCTCTGCCGCAGTCTCGGGCCGGAAACGTATCTTCGTGGAGATACGCTTGCCGCATTGAAAAGCCCGCTGCCGCAGCATCTGAACGACTCGGATTTGTGCGAGCAGTTCGTGGCGGAAGCCGTAAACTCCGTCGCGCTCACGCCGCATCCCAATCTCGTGCTCGCCTACGGCGTGGAAATGCACAACCGCATTCCCTTTCTAGTGATGGAGCACATCACCGGCGGGCACACTCTGGCAGAGGAGATCTCCCAGGGGCGCACCGACTGGCGCAGCACTTTGCGTCATGGTCTCGGCATGGCGCGCGGTCTCGCGCATGCTTTCAAAGAAGCGCAGTTGGTGCATGGCGATCTGAAGCCTGCCAACGTGCTGATCACCGCTGATGGTGTGGCAAAGGTCAGTGACTTCGGGCTTTCGCTCACCGGGGGCGATACCGGTCCTGCGGGACTCATCGCCGGCACGGATGGCTTCATGGCGCCTGAGATGATCGCACGGCGCTCCGGCCGCAGTACGGCGGCTGATGTGTATGCCTATGGCGTCACGCTGCTGTGCTCAGTGCTTGGACATTTTCCGCAAGCAGCACGCCCTGCTGAGCTTTGCACCGCCGCCCGCATGCCGGAGCCGCTGGCCGCGCTGCTGCGCGAATGCCTCGCCATTGATCCTGCTGCACGGCCTGCAAATTTCCAAGTCATTGCTGCACGCCTGGAAGGCATGTTCGCTTCCTTGCTCGGAACCACACCGCAGCACACGACGCCACCCGACTCACCTCTACAGGCGGATGCCCTGGTCAATGCCGCGCAGACCTGGCTCAATCTCGGCCAGCCGCGCAAAGCCCAGGCCGAGTCCGAGCGTGCGCTACACCTAAACCCCTCCAACTGGAAGGCGCACCAGATTCAATGCTGCATCCACATGGAGAGGCGGGACTTTGACGCTGCTTTTCTTAGCGCGTCTAAAGCCCACCAGCTCGCCCCTGATGAACCCGGTCCTTTGGCCAATCTCGCGCAGGCCGCCATGCAGCTCGGTCGTCGTGATGAGGCTTTGACCTGGGCCAGTGAGGCCTATGATCTCGCACATCAAAGCAATCGCATGGGAGAGCTGGACGGCACCTCGCTGCTCTTCGTCGAGCTCCTGCCTGCAGAGCAGGCCTGCCGAGTTCTGGATGCCATTGTGGCAGCGCAGCCCGGCGCGGCGATCACCTGGAACAATCGTGCGATCTTGATGCGGCGCATGAAGCAGCCCGAAGAAGCGCTGGCCAGTGCAGACCGCGCCATCGCCCTCAATGCAGCGTACGCCAAGGCCTGGGTCAACCGCGCCAATGCCTTCATCGAACTGCACCGGTTCGCAGAAGCGCAGACCTCCGCGTCCAAGGCGCTCGATCTCGATCCCTGCCTGCCGGGTGCCTACTGCGCCAAAGCCACCGCACTGGCCCAGCTCAATCACCTTCCAGAAGCCCGCGCCGTGATCCGCAGCGGCCAGGCCCTCCTTCCCACCGACCCGCTGCTGCAGAAAGCGGCGCAGGTGTTTGGACGGTGATCCGAATATGGCTCTTCAATCTGCCGAAGGAACCTCGCATGCGCGTCGTTCCCTCGCCATGCGCCAACCAGCAGCCCTCATCTTTTCGTCATTTTTAGTTTTGGCTTCGTCATTCGCCGCAGAGCCGCCGCCCAACATCCTCTTTGCCATCGCCGATGACTGGGGACCGCATGCGAGCGCCTACGGCACGCCGTGGGTGAAGACGCCGAACTTTGACCGCGTGGCGAAGGACGGCCTGCTTTTCAGCCAGGCCTATACACCGAATGCGAAGTGCGCGCCCTCTCGCGCCTGCATCCTCACCGGGCGCAATTCCTGGCAGCTCAAGGAAGCGGCAAATCACATCTGCTACTTCCCGCCGGAGTTCAAAGGCTGGGGCGAAGCCCTCGCGGAGAAAGGCTGGAACGTGGGCTACACCACCAAAGGCTGGGGCCCCGGTGTCGCGAATGATGCCGAAGGCAAACCACGCCAGATGACCGGCACGCCCTACAACAAACGCAAAGCCGAACCACCCACGCCTGAAATCCTGAACTGCGACTACGCGGCGAACTTCAGCGACTTCCTCAATGCCGCACCTGCCGACAAACCCTGGTGCTTCTGGTATGGCAGCGTGGAGCCGCATCGCGGTTATGAATTCGGCAGCGGTGTCGCCAAAGGTGGCAAGAAGCTCACCGACATCGACCACGTGCCCGCCTACTGGCCGGACAACGACGTGATCCGCAACGACATGCTCGACTACGCTTTTGAAGTCGAGCACTTCGACCGCCATCTCGGGCGCATGATTGCCGATCTCGAAAAGCGTGGCCTGCTGGACAACACCCTTGTCATCGTCACCGCCGACCACGGCATGCCCTTCCCGCGCAGCAAAGGCAACGCCAACGTGCAGGCCAACCATGTCCCCCTCGCGATGATGTGGAAGAAAGGCATCCTGCAACCCGGCCGTACGATCAATGATTTCGTGAGCTTCATCGATCTCGCGCCCACGCTCATTGAAGTCGCCGGATTGAAGTGGGGCGACACCGGCATGGCGGAGTCACCAGGCCACAGTCTCACCGATCTCTTTGCCAACAAGCCCGCGCATGTGCGCGATCACGTGCTCATCGGCAAAGAGCGCACCGATGTGGGCCGCCCGCATGACTGGGGTTATCCGATCCGCGCCATCGTGACGAAGGACAGCGTCTTCATCGAAAACTTCGAACCCACACGCTGGCCCGGCGGCAATCCTGAGACCGGCTACATGGACTGCGACGCCGGAGCCACCAAGAGCTACATCATCGACGCGCACCGCAAAAATCCCACCGATCCCTTCTGGCAGCTCTGCTTCGGCCTGCGCCCCGGCACCGAGTTCTACGACCTCAAAGCCGACCCCGATTTCGTAAAGAACGTGCCGACCGATCCACGCGCCACCGCTTTGCACGATCAACTCCACGCCGAACTCAAGCAGCAGGGCGATCCCCGCATGCTCGGCCACGGCGAAGTCTTCGACCAATACGAGCACGCCAGCAAAGCCAACGTCGGCTTCTACGAGAAGTTCATGAGCGGCAAGCCCATGAAAGCCGGATGGATCAATCCGAACGACATCGAACCCTCCAAGCCGCTGCCATGAGGTTTTGCTTCTTGCTCCTGCCAAATTCTGGCGGGAGCCACGAGCAGCGTCTGATCAGCCAGCAGGTGAAGAATGAGATCGCGGTGAGGATGAGCGTGCTGTACTGGCTGAGGCCGGGGGCGGTGAAATGATTTTTACTATGGCTTGTATCTGCGCTTCCAATCAAATTTGGGGGCGCTTCGCTAGATTGGGTGGGTAAACGCTGAAGGGATTTTGATGTTGAGGTCTCCAGCCATCCAATAGCAGATAGCTTTGAGGTTATTGAAGTTGCGGAAGCCACGGGCACGGCGGCGGGCGGTTTGGATGATGCTGT
>CAINGK010000186.1 GCA_903848465.1 uncultured Verrucomicrobiota bacterium | reverse complement strand
CTCCCTCCTGCGCCTCGTCTCCGCCCTGCTCTGCGAGCAAAGCGATGAGTGGAGCACCGGCAAAATTTACCTCAACATGAACTCCGCTGAACCATCCCAAACCTGATCGCCACTTTTACAGAATAAAATTTGCGCCGCCTTCGAGCGGGTGATGTTCAGTGTCACCTGCAGTTCCACCAGAGCGCTGTCCGCCTTGCTCTTGCTGATCGTGCCTGAGGGCGACAGTGCTTTGCGCAACTCCGCTGTGGTGTGGGGTTCGCTGCGAATCAGCTCAAAGGCGCGCCGGGCCAGCGGGCTGCAAGTGGAAACCGGACGATGATGCGCTGGATAGTGGACGTGCCGTAGATGCTCCATGCACATGAGCACCGCGAGTCCACCGGGCAGCTTGCCGTAGAAGATTTCGTCGGGGAACTGGGCGGGCAGTTCGTTCTTCCAGGCCCAGACCGCTTCTACTTTCGCACCCCAGCCCGGCTGCCCAGGCTGTCTGCCGGGCAGATCCACCACATCCCAGAGGCTGGGGAGGTCGGAGGTCTTCGAGCCAAAAATGAGGCAGGTCTTCGCTTTCAAGATGAAGGCGTAGGCTTGCTGGAAGGTTTTGATTTGGGCGGGGCGCTGGGACTTCATGTGCGGCTGCGTGCCTTACACTTACCCCCGAAACAACGCCCCGAGTTTCTTCCCCAAAATCACACCGGCACCGAGGATGGTCACGGCGAGGAAGAGCATGGCCCAGACGCCGAGGGCGGAGGCGAGGTTGGGGCCGCTGCCGAGGGCGAGGACGAGGGAGTAGATCGCTTTGGTGATGGGGAAGTAGGTGGCCTGCTGGGCGAGGATCATGGAGTCGCTCACTTCCAGCATGGCGAAGGAGAAGGCGAGCAGGGCACCGGCGACGAGATTCGGGGCGACGAGTGGCAGGGTGATGCGCCACAATGCTTTCTCGGGGCTGGCACCGAGATTTTGCGCGGCTTCTTCGAGAGTCGGGCTGACCTGCTGGAACCCGGCAGCGGCGGAGCGCACGACGTAGGGCAGGCGGCGCACGGCATAGGCGATGACCAGCAGTAGTAGCGGATCTTCGCCGAGCATCAGCCAGTGGAAGGGCTGGCCTTCCCGCGTCATGGCCAGATAACCAAAGGCCATCACGATGCCGGGCACGGCCAGCGGCAGCATGGCCATGGCATCGAGAATCTGGCGGCCCCAGATGCGAGTGCGGACAGAAACGTAGGCCACGCCGATGCCAAGGACGAGCGCCACGAGCATCGCCAGCGTGGAGTATTTCAAGCTGTTGGCGATGGATGAGAGCGTGAGATCATGCCCCAGGGCATCGTGGTAATGTTGCAGCGTCAAGGCGTGGGGGATGACGGTGCCGTACCAGTCTTTGGAAACTGAGAGCAGCACCACACCGAGGTGCGGCAGCACGGCCAGGAAGGTGACACCGGCAAAGAAGGTGGTGCAGATCCAGCCGAGGCTAGGGGGCAGGGGAATCGTTTCACGGCCGGTGGTGGCGCGTCCGCCGCCACCGGCATTGGCACTGCCAAAGAAGACCTTGCCCGTGAGGTAAAACAGCGTGCTGAAGACCAGCATCACGGCCACCAGCGCGTAGGGGAAGGGGTTCCCGCTCAGGTCATTGATGCTGCGGAAAATCTGCACTGCCGTGACGCGGTCGTAGTCAAACAGCAGCGGCACGCCCATCTCGGTGAAGGACCACACAAACACGATGGTGCCGCCTGCGAAAACGCCGGGCATGATGAGCGGCAGGGTGATGCGCCAGAAGCGGTCCCAGGCATTGCAGCCCATGTTTGCCGCTGCTTCCTCCAGCGCCGGATCGAGGTTTGAGAGCGCAGCGGCCGCGTTGAGGTAAATGATCGGATACAGATGCAGCACCTCCATGATGATGATGCCCAGCATGCGATGCTGCCCGAGCCAGTCGGTCGGGTGCATGGCGTCCATGAGACCGAGATTGATGAGCAGGCTGTTGAGCGCGCCCGCTTGTCCGAGCATCGTCTTGATGCCGATAGCCCCCACAAACGGCGGCAGGATCATGGGCATGAGCACCAGCGAGTTCAGCAGCGCCCGACCTGGAAAGGCAAAGCGCACGTAGCACACCGCCAGCGGCAGCGCCAGACACAGCGCCCCCAGCGTGGTCCACACCGCGATGATGAAGGAATTCCACAGCCCCTCGCGATACAGTTCATTGAGAAATACCTCGGAAACGTAATCCAAAGTGAACTTGTGATTCGGCCCCCGAAACGCTGACTCCAGCGCCGCCCAGATCGGGTAGGCAAAGAAGCACGCGAAGAACGCGGTCATCCCCAGAAAGATCAGCAGTGAGAGGGTTTTGGACATGGGGTAAAAGGTTTAGTTGCCACGCTCCGCCATCCGTCCGGCCTTGATGTACTGATTGCGAAAGGCGTCTCCCAATTCACGGGCCAGGCGGGTTTCCTGGACTTTGTCGCGGGCGGCGAGGATGCGAGCGATGTTGCCGGTGGCGGCTTCGTATTTCACTCGGGTAAGGTCTTCCAGTACCTGCACGGCGCGCTCGGGCATGCCGTGGTCGATGATGCTTTTCCATGCGGCATGCAGTTCATGGTGGGAGTCCACACAGATGATCCGCACGATGAAGCGGATGGCGTTGAACACGGCGGCGGTGCGCTCCGGGTGGTAGGTGAAGGCTTGGGCTTTTTCAAAGGGGGCTTCGTGGCCGTCGCTCATGCGAGCGATGTTGTCCGGCGTGTACAGATCATGCCGCACCGGCAGTCGGCGCAGGGCGTGGTGCAAAGGGCCGCCGGGTTCGCCGACGCGGTAGCTCCACAGTTTTTGCCCGGCATCTCCGAGCACGAACTCCATGAAGGCGGTCGCCAGTTCCGGGTCGGGCGCACCACGTAGCATGCCAATGGGATCGACGCTGATCGAAGTACCACCCAGCGGCGCGATGAAACCCACGCGTGAGGTGCCGTCGGCCTTGCGCACGTCCTCTTCGGAGGAGCGGCCATAGAAGTCGATGCACATGCCCGCAGCGGCATCGCCTTTGGCGACTTCGAGGGGGATCTTGGTGGAGAAGTCGGTGAAGTAGCGCGCATTGGCGCTGATGCGCAGGATCAGGCGCAATCCCTCATTCCAACCTTCCGCCACAGCTTGGGCTTCGAGTTGTTCCTGGGTGAGCTTCGATTTCGGCACCGCTTTGAGACGATCATAGGCGATCTGCATCTGCTGCTGGATGAGCATCTCCAGAGCTTTGGTCACTGAGCCGCTTTTGCCGGGATCGCTCAGGGCGATCTGGCCATAATAGCGCGTGTCGGCTAGGTTGTCCCAAGCCACGGGATCGGTGGCGATGCCGATGCGGCGGAGCACATCGCGATTGAACACCATGCCGCTGCTGGACAGGCAGGTGCCGCACCAGCGGCCCTGGGGATCGCGAAAGGGCTCGCCGCTGAGTTTCTCGGGAATGCCCGCGTCGCTGAACCATTCGGGGTGTTTTTTCGCCAGACCACTGAGGCCGGTCTTGGTACCGTCGCCAGCGACCAAAGTGCCTGCCTTGGCCTGCTGCTCGAAGTCGTAGGCACCACCGCCGAAGAACACATCAATGCCGGTGCTGACGTTTGAGGCCAGGTAGGCTTTGCGTGCGGCATCGTCAGGCGCGGCTTTTGGATTGAGGCAGGATTGCGCCACGAGTGGTGACCAGGTCTGGTGGAGCTGGGACTGCCAGTGCTGCTGAAACGCGGCGGTGGCTTCGGACTTGATCAGCATGGCGATTTCCGAAGTGCCGCCTGGGACGCGCCAGTCGATGTAGAGCGTCTGCCCGGTCTGCTGTTTCCAGTGTGCGGCAAAGGCATGCCCGAACTCCTCGCGAATGCGGTCGTGGTGCGGGGAGATGATCACGAGCCGTCGGTCAAAGTGCGCCGGGGCGGTGCTTTGGGTGGGCTTGAGCAAAAACGGTCCTGCCAGCGTGGCCAGCATGAGGAAGAAGACCGCGAGTTCTTTTCTCCACTGCTGCGCCCACGCGAGCAGGGCCTGGGTGCGCGGGTGTTCTAGCAGAGTTGTGAGGCGCTCGTTCATGGTGGAGATGCGCCCCCTCCAATCTTCCTCCTACTCCTCTTCTTACTCCCAGAACGGGCGTTGAAGCTGTCCACAGTGCTGATTCGCGACAAGCACCCGCTGGGCTCCGACGACGGCGGGCTGAGGACAGCCCGCCCTACCCGCGCTGGGCATACGAGCACCCAGCGCGAGGTAGGGCGGCTTGTCCTCAAGCCACCGCCGAGCGTCGCCTGGCTCGCGTCATCCTTGCCAATCTTCCTCACTTTCAGGCTTGGCGTCCGGGAGGAAGAAGAGGCGGATATCTCAATGCTCCACCCTGCTCTGAGCGTACGGTAAGCGCAAGGGCGTACGAGCGCGCTCAGGGTCGGGCGGTTTGGCGGAGAGGCCTGCAGGTGACATTGGGAGAACCACGCGCCAAACACCCCCAACCTACGACTGGCGTGTGGCTCGGCCCGTAGGATGGGTGTGGCGATAGCCCGCCGCCCGTCTGCGAGCGCGCGGCAAGCACCCTGCGCGCTGACATTTCGCATTTCGCCCTCCATATTGTGCATTCGAAAATCCATGATCGAGGACGAGTTCGAGTAGGAGGACGAGGAGGATGTCTGAAGACGCCGCCGCATGGAATCGAAGAGTGGCGGGTTCATTTGCGCAGAATCACGACATCATTCATCGCGGCCATCACCCGCACTTCGTCTTCGCTGGGCAGGCGGATTTCCTGGGGATTTGATTCGCTGATTTTCATCCGCGGGCCGCCGTGCAGTTGCAGGAGGTACTGCACCGTCGCGCCGAGGTAGGTGGTGTCGATGATGTGGCCGGGGAAGCGGTTCGGGGAATCGAGCACGTTGCCAAAGGTAAGCGCTTCAGGGCGAATGCTCAGCAGCACGGGCTGGCCGCTGGCTGGCTGCCAGGTGGCGTCGGTGCGACCGCGCAGCACGCCGAAGGCGGTTTCCACATCGTAAAATCCCGCGCGGCTGCTTTCGCGCAAAGTGCGGCCTTCGACGAAATTCGTCTCGCCGATGAACTCGGCGACCATACGGGTGGCGGGATTGCAGTAGATCTCAGACGGCGAACCCATTTGCACCAGCTTCCCGGCGTCCATGATCGCCATGCGGTCGGCCATGCTGAGGGCTTCATCGCGGTCATGGGTGACGTAGATGGCCGTCAGTCCATGCTGCTTGCAAATTTGACGAATCTCCGCGCGCATTTCCAGGCGCAGCTTGGCATCCAGATTGGACAGCGGCTCATCGAGCAGCAGGCACTTGGGGCGGATCACCAGCGCACGCGCCAGGGCCACGCGCTGCTGCTGCCCGCCGGAGAGCTGTTGGATTTTGCGGGAGCCAAGGCCGTCCAGCTTCACCTGCTCCAGTGCCTCGGATACTCGGTGCTCGATCTCCTGGCGCGGGCGCTTCCGCTCCTCCAGGCCGAAGGCCACGTTTTGCGCCACGTTGAGGTGCGGCCACAGGGCGTAGCTTTGAAACATCATGCCCGTGCCGCGCTTGTGCGCCGGCAGGCGGGTCACGTCCTCGTCATCGAACCAGATCTTGCCCGCATCCGGCTCGTAGAAGCCCGCGATGTGGCGGAGCAGGGTGGTCTTGCCACAGCCGCTGGGCCCCAGCAGGAAGAACAACTCCCCGGCGTCGATTTGCAGGTTCACGCTGCTCAGTACAACACTGCCGCTGAATCGTTTGGTGAGTTCCTGGATTGTGATCGTGACCATGCGGATAAGCTCAGGTTTTACTTGAGCAGCAGGGCAATGGCAAGCTTCGCAGACATTCTCACGAGAATGCAATATCGCAGTTGCAAAGCCAGCGGCTCTGTCCAAAATGCACGTCCTCTCGCCAACCGGCAGCCACCCCAAAGCGGCACCGCTGGAGAGAACGTCAAACCTAGGTCGGGCTGTAGTTCAGCCTGGTAGAACGCTTGCATGGGGTGCAAGAGGTCGTGAGTTCGAATCTCGCCAGCCCGACCACGGTTTACGACAACCGCATGAGCGCGCAAAGCGCTGCGGTCTGATGAATTTGGGACTGCCTGGGCGTATCAAGCCCATGACCGCACCTGCTACTTCCACTCGCTTCTCCGCCCCATGCGGGAAGCGTGGCGCACCGCGTGAAAGTACAGTAGCTCTCACCGCCACAATGGACGGGCTAGAGGCTATGATAGCAGGGACAGCGCTCCTCTCTGAGCACTCTTCTCCCAGTGTAGTGCATTCGTTGGACCATGGGTTTGCAAACGCTGGCAAAAAATAACGTCACCTCATTCAACCCTGCCTCCCTCCGCATGCAAAAAGTCAATCAACCTTTGGATGACAGACGTTAATAAAACTCTAGATGTTAAGGGTGTTTAAAGAAACAAAACAACCTCTGCATTGGTTTAAAAGCATGTGTTTACACAAGGATTAGACAACCACCAATCCAACCCCATGAAACCATCGTTCACTTTCCTTTCCACCTGGGGCTATTCGCGTCGTGGAGTTGCGGAAATCGCCAGCATTATTAAGCCACTGCGGTATTTGCTGCTTGCCCTCGTTGCGCTGGGCGTGCTTGCCCCTGTGGCAGAGGCGGGAAACCTTTCGCCTTACGCGACGCTTACGGGGCTCAGCTCGCCTGTCGCTCTAGCCTTTGACAGTTCCGGCAACCTTTTTGTGGCAAACTATAGTGCCAGCACGGTGAGCAAATTTGCGCCGGGAGCCACCACGGCGTCCGCGACGCTCACTGGCCTCAGCTCTCCCGAGGCCCTGGCCTTTGACAGTTCCGGCAACCTGTATGTGGCAAACTATGGCACCACCACGGTGAGCAAGTTTGCGCCGGGAGCCACCACGGCGTCTGCGACACTCACTGGCCTCAAAAATCCTCGCGCCCTGGCCTTTGACAGTTCCGGCAACCTGTTTGTGGCAAACTATGGTGCCAACACGGTGAGCAAGTTTGCGCCGGGAGCCACCACGGCGTCCGCGACGCTCACTGGCCTCAACGTGCCCTACGCCCTGGCTTTTGATAGTTCCGGCAACCTGTTTGTGGCAAACTATGGTGCCAGTACGGTGAGCAAGTTTGCGCCGGGAGCCACCACGGCGTCCGCGACGATCACAGGCCTTAGCGGGCCTGCCGCCCTGGCCTTTGACAGTTCCGGCAACCTCTTTGTGGCAAACTCTCTCGGTTCCTCAGTGAGCAAGATTGCGCCGGGAGCGACCACAGCGTCCGCGACGCTCAGTGGTCTCCTCCAGCCAGACGCCCTGGCCTTTGATAGTTCCGGCAACCTGTATGTGACAAACTCTAGTTCCACCTATGTGAGCAAGTTTGCGCCGGGAGCCACCACGGCGGCCACGACGCTCGTCGGCCTCAGTGGACCTGAGGCCCTGGCTGTTGACAGTTCCGGCAACATTTATGTGGCAAACAATACTGGGAGCACGGTGAGTGTGTTTGCTGGCTCCCCGGCCATCACCAGCATCAGCCCCACCAGCGGCGGCACCGCAGGTGGCACCAGTGTGACCATCACCGGCCTTAGCTTCACCGGAGCCACTGCCGTGAAGTTCGGTGCGACCAACGCCACATCCTTCACGGTCAACTCGGTGACATCCATCACCGCCACTTCTCCAGCAGGTACCGCTGGCACGGTGGACGTCACCGTCACGACTCCAGTCAGCACCAGTGCCACCTCGGCGTCGGATCAGTTCACCTACGCGTCACTCCCCACCATCACCAGCATCAGCCCCACCAGCGGCGGCACTGCAGGTGGCGCCAGTGTGACCATCACTGGCACTAACTTGACCGGGGCGTCAGCCGTGAAGTTCGGTGCGACCAACGCCACATCCTTCACGGTCAACTCCGCGACATCCATCACTGCCACTTCTCCAGCAGGCGCTGCTGGCACGGTGGATGTCACCGTCACTACTGTAGGCGGCACCAGTGCCACCTCGGCGGCGGATCATTTCACCTACGTGGCCCCTCCCACCGTCACCAGCGTCAGCCCCACCAGCGGCTTGGCGGCGGGCGGTACGAGTGTGACCATCACCGGCACCAACTTGACTGGAGCCACCGCCGTAACTATCGGTGGTACGGCGGCAACTCTTGGCACCAACACGGGCACCACACTCGTCGTTACGACGGGTGCCCATGCTGCAGCTTCCGGCGTCAGCGTGCTCGTCACCACCCCAGGTGGCACTAATGCCGCGAACACGCTCTACACCTATGTCGCGCCGCCGACAGTTACCAGCAGCACCGCCGATCTCGCAGTCAATGCCACCACGCTCACCATCACTGGCACTGGCTTTGATCCGGCGGGGACCAACACCGTGGTCTTCAACAACGGTGCTGTCGGCACCGCCTCGGCATCCTCCACGACCTCGCTCACCGTGACCCTCACGACCGCTCCCACCAGTCTTGGCAGCCTGACCGCAGTGGTTACGACGGATGGCTTTTCCAGCGGCACCCCTGTACAAGTGGCCACGCTCGTGACGGCCTATTCACTATGGCGGTTCAACAACTTTGGTACCACTTCCACTGCCGGTAATCTCGCGGACACGGCCTCCTATGCTGGCGACGGCATTTCGAATCTGATGAAGTATGCCCTTGGCCTCAATCCTCTGGTAGCCGCCTCTCCGGGAACGGTGTCCACCATTGTTAAAGGTTCTGCCAATCCGCTGCTCAGTGACCGCCTCGCTATCAGTGTCACCGTTCCCAATCCGGCCCCCAGTGATGTGACGTACATCGTGCAGGCCACTGCTGACTTGGTCAACTGGACGACTGTGGCGACCAAAGTAGGCACCGGTGCCTGGGTGTGGAATACCAGCGCAGGCGGAAGCACCTCGCATATCGTGGATGCGGGAACCACCCCTGACACGGTGCAAGTGGGCGACATCCTGGCCTCCAGTGGAAACGCCAGACGCATGATGCGCCTGGAGGTGACGAACCCATAGTCGCGTGGAGTCCACCGATGGTCACTCTTGAAGGGGGGGCTTCGACACCGTGGAAATCATGCAGACGATAGTACAACAGATGTATAGCTCTGGTTTTCAGGTAAATGGCTGCCAGTAATTATCCCGGCTTGACTCAGGTGCATGGATGTGATGCAGTGCGCAATCATGCGAACATTCCTTGCATCACTCACGTTATTTACCTGCGTACTGATCCTCAATGCTGCCGATGTTTACCCTGAGCTAACAACGCTGGACGGCAAGACCTACCGCCAAGTCAAGGTTATGAAAGTGGCCCCCACGGAGATCCGTGTGATGCACGCTGACGGGTTCTCCACGATCCCGCTTTCCGAACTGCCACCCGAAGTGCGCTCCAAGTATGGCGTGGCAGACGCCGCCGCCGAGGCTGCACAGGCGCAGGCACGGCAGCAGGCCAACTCCCAAGCGGCCATGCTCCAGCGCCAGGAGAAGGAAGCTTTGCAATTACTCGACATCACGGGCCTGCCGGTACAGACCCTCAAACAGGCTATCGTCACCCGTGACTGGTGCCAGGCCAATCCCAACGGCGGCATGCTGAACGGTGCCACGGTGTCTGCGGCAGCCCATGCAGAGCTGATGGCCCAGGCGATGGCGACACTGAACACCCGCCGCAGCACTCCGGCAGACGCACCACCTGCCACCCCGCCTGCGGCGGCCATGCCACCGCCAGCAGCCCCTGCTACCGGTATTCCCGGCTTTGTTCCTGGCGTCATTCAGATCCTCAGTGCCCGCTACTCGCTGCCGAATGAAGCCGCACGCAATGTGAAAAACCGCTTCGTCAAACTGGTGCCTTCCGGCGTCATCAATGCCCCCGTCTCTATTCAAGTCACCGATCAGCTCAGCGATGCCGCGCTGGACCAGGGCAACTTCACGGCCTCAACGGGTGCCGGCGTGGCCGTCACCGACGGCACCGTAACCGTCGGCGTGGCCAAGGTGGTGACGCAGGAGCTGGGCAGGAATACGCTGACCGTGGAATACATGTACAACGGTCAGCGTTACAAGAAACAGGCCATTGAGGGCAGTTACATCGTCCTGCCTTGAATTGATGATAGCATGGCACCGCTCAGCGGAATTCGTCGGTATCGACCCCGAGGCAATCCACGGTGCCGTCCACCAGGTCATAGATCACCTCAGCGACCTTGAAGTGATCATGCACGATCGCAGGAGATCCTTCAGGATTGGGCACGGGGTTGCAGCGGAAGTAGTCGCCAACACGCGGAACGCTCGGCAGTTCCAGTGAGCCTACCTCAATCGCGCCTGGAGCATAAAAATGGACTTTGATCATAGGTTGGGAAGGGCAACACGCCCGCTGAAGTGTAGCTAATCCATGAGCACTTTGTCTAGAAATATAGTCAACGGGAACACTGAAAGGTGCAATATCCGCCGGAAGCCCACCAACGAAGGAACAGGCCCCGCGCCCTACCATCTGCAAGCTCGTCCCCACTGAAGATCAGCGTGCTTGCGATGTTTTGACTGCTGCCCCTTACTGGTAGCAGGGCAGTTGGCAATTCCACTTTTAGAAATTTAAGATCAGGACGGGCGAGATGTCTGACACCTTCTCTCCCGGCTTGGCGCGGAGCAGTTTTTCAAGTTGGCTGGCCCATTGCTGGGCCGCGAAGCGTGCCTGCCCTTTGCGCCGCATGTCCTGAAACGAGATGATGAGCACGACTTGGGCATACTTTTTGTCGGCAAACTCAAAGACGGGCTGGTGCGAGCGCGGCTCCACCACCCGGCCCTCGATCGCCATGTATCCACGCGTGTTTCGCATCATCACCTCGCCGCCGATGTTCAGGGTGAAAAAGTCCACCGCTTGGCGTGCGATCAGGCCGCTGTAGGTATTCGGCCCCCACTCCAGCAGATTGAGCTCCAGTGTAAGGGCATCCGCCTCTGGGGCGACCACCACGGTGTAGCGAGGGTCCTTGGCCTTGCGGAAGACTTCCACAAACTTGTCGTGCGTGTACTTCGCCATCCCTGGCAGTTGGCGTTTTCTCCAGCCGCTGTTGTGATCCACCTTGGCGACGAGGCTCGGATCTGGACGTACCTGATCATACACCATGGGCGCGACGTAGATTTTGCGGCAGCGGTCCGCAGCGGCCAGCAGCTTCTTGTCCGTGGTCCACCAATTGCTGATGAAGGGCGAGCGCTTGCGGTCTTCTTTGAGGTCCTTCGCGTGCGTCAGGAAGCTCGAAGGCTTCACCTCCACCGCCTCCACCACACTTTTGGCCGTGCGGCATGAGCACAGTGATACCGCCATACTGCCCAGGAGCAGTAGGGGCCAGCGGGAGAGGGGCAGGGGGGATGCGGAAGTCATGGAAGTAGCTGCACGATGTGAGCTACGCTGGCCTTGGGAAAGTTCAATCATTACCAACGGCATACGGCCCGCGAGGGAGGGAAGACGTGACGGGTGTCATGAAACGCGGCGCTCTCATTTTCTCACTCTACCACCAGCACGGTAGGCGCGATCTCAACGAAAACCGTTGGGAGGTGAAATTTTAGCGTGAACGCGTGGAGCACATCCATGCCCAAAATGGCTTGGTAACTGTCATTTTGGAGCGGGGCTCCCACTACCTCGAAGTTGGCATCCTCAATTCAGCAGAATGGCTGATTCGCCGGGTGCCTAACAACTTTCTACCAATACGACGCTTCGGGTGGGGAAGAGTAGGAGGATTCAGGAGAAACCCCTTGCATAATGAGCTTTCACCATGACTTGATGTACCTCCATGAACGACGAAGCAACGCGGCGGGAAATGAGTCTCCAGTTTGTGGCGAAACTTAAAGGTGATCCTCTGGAAAAGCGCTGCGCGCGAGCTACTATGTGGTGTCGGGACGACCTGCCGCCTGCCAGTGGAGAAATCCTCTGTGAGCCCTCTCTGGATCAGGTGGCCCGGGGTCTGTTCGAGCCGGACGACTCCGCCTTGTTGGAGCTTCTGGCAGCTTCAGCCGCCTTCCTTTCGCTGGCAGCTCCGCATCTTCTGCCGATCCGGGTCACGGAGATTCACCACGATTGTGAAGACCCCCATTTTCATTTTGAAGTGACCGGCCCCGCCACCAAGCTGCGTTTGCCGGAGGCGTAAGCGCGGCCGCCTGCACGTCTCGTCGAGCAACTCAATGACAAGAACATGCCGGACCCACTTACCCATGCCGCTTACACGATTTGGAATGATAATGGCGCACTTGATCCCGGCAGTGCGTTCCCGCCTTTTAGTTCCAAGCCATCCTGCGGATCGAAATTTGGCATTGATTCCGCAGAGCTTCATGATCCCGCTGTCGAATTCTGCACGGTGCGCTACACGCCCATGGGTGGACGCGAAGAAGTGTCGATATGGCAGCCGCTGAAGGCGACTTTTGACCCGCCTCTTTTTCGCCTGGCCGATGGAAGCACGCTGGAAACGAAGGTCACCCGCGAGGGCAATCGCACCGTCATTGAGTTGCAGACGCACCTTGAGACGGCCTTTGTGAACTATCCGCACGATGTCATGGCGGCAGCTCTGGCGGGCGCGGCCATGCCTGCGCCGCCAACGTTTCCGATGATTGATGGATTTGCTATCGAAGCGACTTTGCGTAACCGATCAACTTTGCACCCACTCCCACCTCAAGCACCACCCCATGAGCAAACTTCGAGTCGAAAGCTACACCCTTTCCATTGATGGCTTCGGCGCAGGCTCGGACCAGAGCCTGGAGAACCCGCTGGGCATCGGCGGAACGACCCTGCATGGCTGGTTGTTCTCGACTCGCACGTTTCAGTCAAAAGTGTTCGGCAAGGAGGGCGGAGAGACGGGGATCGATGACGACTTTGCTGTGCGGGGTTTCCATAACGTGGGTGCCTGGATCATGGGCCGGAACATGTTCGGCCCCGTGCGTGGCCCCTGGCCGGATGAAAGCTGGAAAGGCTGGTGGGGGGACAACCCGGTGTATCACAAGCCGGTATTCGTGCTCACGAATCACCCGCGTGCGCCCCTCGTCATGGAAGGCGGCACGACCTTTCATTTCATCACCGAGGGTATTCACGTCGCGCTGGAACGCGCCCGCGAAGCTGCCAACGGCCAGGATGTCCGCATCGGCGGCGGTGCCTCGACCATCCGGCAATACCTGCAAGCGCGACTGATTGATGAGCTCCACCTCGCCATCTCACCCGTCTTGCTCGGCGCGGGCGAGAGGTTGTTCGAGGGCATCCACCTGCCTGACTTGGGATACACTTGCACGCAGCATGTGGGATCGGAGCGGGCCACCCATATTGTGCTGACGCGCGCGTGAGCCCAGCGTTGCCTGTTCTTGCGCTCCGTTGCCACCTGCCGCGTCGGAGCCGAAAAGTTTCCCAGCCCCGCCGCGCCCAGTGCCTCCGCAGGCGGGCAGGCGCTATTGTCTTGATAAACCTGGAATACCAGTGACCCTCCTGGCTTTTCGCAACCGCCAGATTGAGGAGTCCCCAAATGACAAGCGCAGGTACAGGTACATGGATGGACATGCTTCGTGAGTGGGAGGGCCACGAGCACTTTCACATTCTGTTGATTGTGGCCGCAGCGGTCGCGATTTATCAAATCGTCAGACGACTGGTGCCCTTCATCACGAGCAAGGTCCGGCCCCACAGCCGCTTCTACCTGCTGCCCTGGGTGCCTTTGCTGCGTCTCGCCATCATTCTGACCGCAACGGGGCTCATCGTTCCACTGGTGATCATCCCGACGCGGGAGAACGTGCTCATTCTGCTCGGGGCGGTGGCGCTGGCGCTCGGCTTTGTGCTCAAGGATTATGTGAGCTGTTTCTTTGCCGGATTCGTCCTGCTGGCCGAGCGGGCCTACCGGGTGGGCGATTGGGTGCAGATCGGCAGCACGTACGGCGAAGTGGTCGAGCTGGGCCTGCGCACCGTGAAACTGCGCACGGCAGACGCCAACGACGTCAGCATCCCCCACAGCCTGCTGTGGGACAAACCGCTCATCAACGCCACGGGCGGCAGCAAGCACATCCTCTGCGCGGTTCATTTTTTTGTGCGCCCGGACCCTTGCTGCACCAACGTGCGCGAAGCACTGCTCGCCGTCGCTGGTGCCAGTGCTTACCTGCTTGAGGGACGCCCGGTCGTCGTGGTGGTGAAAAACGAGCCCTTCGGCCTGCACTACAAGGTGAAAGCTTACGCCAAAGATGCCCGCGACCAGTTCTTGTTCGTTGCAGACATCACCGAGCGCGGAAACCTCGCCCTGCATGGCCTCGGACTCACGCTGGTGACCGCTTCGCTTTCCGTGGCAGCGAATGATTGAGAAAGCAAAGGTCGTTGCCGATGATCAGCCTGGTGATTAACAGGCTGCCACTCCTTGCGCGCCGTTACCGGTGGGCGAAAAGTTTCCAAGTTTCCAGGCCATAGGGTGGAAGCTTTTTCAGCCTGCCTGCCGGAGCCCTCAGCAGATGAATACCTGGTATGGATGCGTACTGAATGCTTGGCATTTTTTCCGTTTTTCCCCACCCAACACTCGAAGATGACAAAACCAAAATGAGTGCAACCATCCAGATGTTAGGCGATTCCGTGCGCTTCCCGCCGACTCATTCCGCCCCATGAAAACGTTGCCCATCCTTTGTTCGTTGTCCGCAGTCGCCACGGCTGGGGCCGCCGATCCTGCTGGAACTTGGAAATGGAGCACCAGCTCGCCGAATGGCGAGATCCCAACCACGCTCAAACTCGAATGGAAGGACGGCAAAATCGCTGGCGCTTACGGGAATCAATTTGGCGACACCGCCATCAGCAACGCCTCCCTGCAAGACGACGTGATTCGGTTTGAAGTCGTGCGCGATCTGGGCGGCAAGAAGTATGTGGTGAAGTATCAGGGGCAAGTGGAAGGTGACACTATCAAGGGGACCATCGAAGCCCCAGGCCATGACGGTGGCGCAGGGGTGACACTCGATTGGATCGCGAAACGCACGCCGACAGAAAAGGCGGGCGACGCGAAGCCCCAATGAACGAATCGCCTGATCAGGCGCTGCTGGAAGATGGCAGGGGACTTGAGCCCCAAGTTCCTCCTCGATAGGAATACATGACCGGAGCCTGCCTTTCCCTGCGCACCGCCGCCACCCGACTGACCGGAGGCAAGAAGTTTCCATGCTAAGGGATGGAAACTTGGAAACTTTTTCAGCCAGCAGTCCAGTGGCCTGCCCACTTGCAGGGTTGGTCACTTCTTGAATCACGCTCCTTTCACGCGCCAGGTGGGGCGCGGGTTAAATCGTCGTAACATATTGGAATACAGATGAATAAACAGTGAGTGTGCGCACTAAACGCCTGGCATTTTTCTACAGGCGCGCGAAACCTGTCGCAGCGCCAACGGCGCGAAGGAGTCAGCCCAGGGCGGGCCGAGCCTTGGCGAGTGCTGCCCTGGGAACCTGCGCATGCCGACCTTCTTGCGCAAAGATCGCGCCCTGAATGGGCGCAGGAGAGTGTGGCCTGCGGGTAGGGCGGGCCATGCATAGTGCAGACCTGTTCGCCTCCTCTCCTGCGCTCTTTCAGAGCGCGGCCTTGAGCAAGACGGCGCGTTGTCACAAAAACCCAGGGCTTGCGCCCTGGGCTGACTCCTGCGGGCCGTTGGCCCACCAAAGGCAACACACATGCGCTTAACCGAGCGCCATTCATGCCCAGCAGCTTTTTCCCGATCTCCAATCAACGGCTCCGGCCCCCTCCGTCGCGCCTCCAGGCGCTCCGCTGCCACCCGTCGGGGGCCGGAGGTAAGAAGTTTCCAGGTTTCCATGCTCTAGGGTGGAAACTTGGAAACTTTTTCAGCCAAGCCGCCCGGTGGCCTTGGCCGGGGAGCCGGGTAGGGGGCTTCGTGGTAGGCAGGGGCCGTCGATCAAGCGCGGCCTCTTACGCGCCAAATGAGGTGGGCGTAAATGTTGTCACAACCTATTGAAATACAGATGAATACGTGGTATGGATGCCTACTAAATGCCTGGCATCTTTTCAAGCAGTAGTCGCGGTACACCGCGCTTGCGCCAACGCTGACCTCAATGACAGCCAGGCCACATGAAATGAAAGATGGCATTTTACCGCAGGGAGGTGATGGGACTTGCCAGATGCACGAGTTCGTCTTGTTCCGTGATCTTCCTCACCAAAAAATGACCGTCACCGCCCTGAGTGTAGCCCTTCTTCAAAGCCTCGACACGATCCGCGAAAGCCCCCTGGAACATACCCCCAATAAAAAGCGCAAACTTTCCCGTGCCATGCTCGGCAAGCAGGCTGGGTCTCTGCTGCATGAATGCAGCCAGTTCGTTGGAAAGGTGACTTGGGGCGGTCATGGGGGGATTTCCTCCAAGATTCGGTTTCAGAGAAAAAGGCGACTCTCTCTCTTTTTGATAAAAATAGGACAGGTGAAACGCTGCACAAGCGCGATTCATCAGAATTTCTGATTGCCATTTTCGCGCGCAAATCTCCCCACGTTCACGCGCCAAATGCGTATTAAATGCCTGGCATCTTTTTTCCACGCGCTAAACGAGGCGCGGGTTATATCGTCGTAACTTATTGTTATACAGGCGAGTGTGACAATCCAATACGTACTAAACGCCTGCCTATTTCCTCAGCATCTCATCCTTTGCCCAGTACAGACATTGTTCGAATGTATAGCGAGAAGTGCTTGGTTTAATTTAAGAAGCCGGCTTGACGACTTGGCGGGGTTGTGGTGAATTCGGGATATGAAAGTTTTTTTGATTGCCATGGTGATGGCTGTAATTCTTCATCCCACTCTTGGTTTGGCACAGAATGCGCTTAAGCCCTTGCAGGCTGAATTGATACGCTCCACAACTGGCAGAGGTATTGACGGCTCTGGTCTGGCGAACAATCCCGTGCCGCTGCCAAAGGGGGCGATTTACGATGTGGTGCGTCAGGACAATGGCAGCGTTGTCTTGATTGTTAACGGCCAAAACGTTGTAGTACAGAAAGCGGCTGTCAGAGTTACAGATAAACCCCAGGTGGCCACCGTGAGCAGCGATGGTTTTGTTCCAGGCAAGATCGTGCTTTTGAGTGCGAAATATTCCTTGGACGGCAATCAACCCAGGAACGTGAAGAACAATCTGCAAAAGTTGATTCCTCAATCGATCATCACTGCACCAATCGAGATCATTGTGACTGACGCGCTAAGTTCGGCGGCGCAGGACCAAGGGGCGAGTCAGGCGACCGTCGTCATAACGAGCGATGGCACCGTGGGTATTTCCATGCGCAAGGCTTCAAAGAATGTTCTGACTGTTCAGTACCTTTACAACGGTCAGCGTTTTACGAAACAGGTGCCTGAGGGGAAGACACTGATACTGCCTTAGCCTGGTGTTTTTCCCCCGCAGAAGCGCGTTTTTCTCTTTGTGATCTTGCCTGGGCCGAACGGTTACGACCTGGACCCAGTCACCGTGCGTCAATGGGCCGAGCAGGGGCATTGCGCCTGATCCCGCTGACTTCGGCTTACCAGTAGCCAGGGCAGGGGGGCGTTGCAACTCCATGCGCTGCGCTGCCAACTGCGGCACCGGAGGCAAGAAGTTGCCACCTCTAGGGGTGGCAACTCGGCAACTTCTCCGCCAGCAGTCTGGTGACCTTGGCTGGGGAGCTGGGAAGGGGGCTTTGCAAGGAGGCAGGGGACGTCGGTCAAGCGCGGCCTCTTACGCGCCAAATGAGGGAGCGTGAATGTTGTCGCAACTTATTGCAATACAGATGAATAAGTGGTATGGGTTCGCACTAAATGCCTGGCATCTTTTTTTTATTGTTGATGCGTTAAAATAAAAAAATGAAGATCCAAGGAGCAAACTCTTTGGCGCATCAGTCAAGGGTTCCCACTGCCCCAATTTTGAATGATTCGCCACGATGGTTCATCATGTACTCTGAGAGCAGTCTGGAGAAAAACTTGTCCCTAAATTGATCCAGTTTTACCGGGGTAACTGCAGCAGCTTCATCGAACACCTCACCGAGAAGGTGATTTGGCTTTCCATCAATTCGTGTGAGACGAATAGAAACTGTCTCGATGCCCTTTTCTTGAATACCATGGATTTCAAAAGACTGGATTGCCCTAGGATCACCAGACTCACAACTGATCGTCAAAGCCCCGTATGATTGGGAAGTTTTTTTGAGTTCGGCAAGCAGGTCATCTTCAATGGAAGGCTCGCGTTTTATTTCGAAAGTTTGCATGCCCAATTCTTAGTATTGAATAAAAAAACGTCAAACTCAACCTAGGTAGATCTTTCTCAACGAAAATTGCTTATAGTCACCACCTCGTCTGAATCAGTGCCAATGTTTATCTCGTATTTAACCCCAGGCGTCAGCGACAAGTTAGGCAACCAAGTCTCCCAAATAGCTTCCTTGAGGCTTTTGGATTTTTCTAACAAAGCGCACAGCAAAGCCTCGCAAGCCACTATGTTGAGTGGTGTGGGTTGAATTGTTGCTCTCGCAAAGATGTAAGAACCATCCGGACTGAGGCACACAGCGAGCGCATTCAAGAGCCTGTTGTTCGAATCCACCAAATCAAGTGCGTCGGTGTGAGCGTACATTTTGTCGCGTAAGACAACGTGTGCCTCATGCACACTCGCAAACTCCTGAGGCACAAAATCCTCAGCGAGTCCAAGCCCCTTTTTCTTGTGCTGCTTGAAGGGTTTCCCATAGGCGGTGAAGTAGGCAAGCCAAAGCGCTCCTCGAAGCTCATCAGGTAGCGATTCAGAAGAACCTAGAACCGAAAGAAGCTGGTAAGCTTCAATAAAAAAGGCGTAGGCAGTCTGGTAGCGGTAGAAATCCCGTCTTTGTTCAATAGAGGCTGTGTGCATACTTTACATTACATAGATTGTTGGTAGTTAATTAACGGGTCGTTTGGAGGCTTCTGAAGAGGCCTACGCTGGGCAAACGGCTATCAGGAGGCCAAGCCTACCCCACCAACTTCAGCGTCCGTTTCTCCTGCGCGCTCTGGAAAGCGGTATCGACGATCTGCTGGCCGATGCGGGAGATGTCGAGGCGGAGGGGGCCGATAAGGGGCGCGCCGGTTTCGAGGTGGTGGATGACGTGCTCGACGGGATTGCGGTTGGGGGCGAGGACGGGATCGACCGGGATGTCGTAGCCTTCGGGGCGGGCGCGGGTTTGGACGCGGACGGTGGGTTCGTAGTCGTAGCACGAGATGGTGCCGTCGGTGCCTTTGAGGACGAAGCCGCACTTGGGCTGGGGCTGGTGGGTCCAGGGATCGGTGAAGGTGCCCCAGCGGGTTTCGCTTTTGCTGAGACCGAAACTGTAGCGGATGATGGCGAGGGCGTGCTCGTCCACCTCCAGCCCGGCGGGTTGGTCCCAGACGCCGGTGACTTCCAGCGGGGCCCGGCCGCCGAGGTGCCAGGTGCCGAGAGTGGTGCCGTAGCCCATGTAGTCGAGCAAGGAGCCCCCGCCCTGCGCTTTGCTGTAAAACCAGCTCGCGGCTTTTTCGGCGGCGCTGGGTTCTTTTTCGATCTTGTCGGCACCGTGGTAGAGCGGGCCGCGATTGCCGCCGTGGTGGTGGAATTCGCGGACTTCGCCGATGAGGCCTTCCTGGATGAGGCGGTGGGCGGTCTGCTGGCCGGCATCCCAGACGAGGGGCCAGTTGACGGTGAGGAGCCTGCCGTGCGGCTGCATGGCGGCGATCATGGCATCGGCCTCCGCCAGCGATCCGGCGAAGGGTTTCTCCATGATGATGTGCGTGCCAAAGGGGGCGATCTTGGAAACCCAGTCGCCGTGATTGGAGGCGGCGGGACAGAGGATGACGATGTCGGGCCGGGTCTGCTCCATGCAGGCGCGGTAGTCGGTGAAGACCTGGGCGTCGGAGAGGCTGAAATGGCGCTGGGCATCCACGAGGCGCGCGGGCTGCTCATCGCAGATGCCGACGATCTCGGCGTGCGGATGCTCGGAGGTCTGGCGCAGGAGGTCGCCCATGTGGAAGTGATCGAAATTGATGCCAGCGATGCGCCATGTTTTGCTCATAGAGGGTGCATCGAAGCCGATGGGCGCGGGGATGACAACCTGGATTTGTGGTGGGGAGTGTTGGGGGGCGGTTTAACAGCCAGGTGATTCAAGACCGGAGTGTCTAACCACGGATTGCACGGATTTACACGGATACCGGAGCCAGAGATCTGGGTCTTTATCCGTGCTGGTCGTGAAATCCGTGGTTCAATGTGTTCATGGCTGCTAACGAAATCCGCGATACACCTGGCCGGTTGCTGCTGGGCTGGGCGGTGCTGTTTTCGTCGCTCGTGCTGCTTTCTTGGCGCATTCACCTCCGCCCGGCGGACTATGAGTGGACGGAGTACCCGACGGCGCTGGGTGATACGAAGTACTACAGCACGCTGGGCCAGGATGATCGCTATGAGCCGAACCTGCGCTTTGCTGGGCAGGATGAGGGGCTGTTTCGGCGTGCGGTGGAGCCGGTGGAGTTTGAGGACGCGACGATGATGAAGCGGGCGCTGGATGCGACGGGCCAGCACTTCATTTATCAGCCGGACGGCCCAGGCGGGAAGGCAGCTCCCCTGCCCGTCTATTTGAAGAGCGGCGAGAACCGGTATGTGGAGTTCGGGGCGCGGAAGTTTTACCCGCCCTTTGTGCCGAAGGCGGGGCCGTGAGGGTGTGTAATCGGTGTGCTGGGTTTGCTTCCCGGTCGTGTTGCTGGAAACCCAGGGCGGCGCTCGCTAAGGCTCGCTTGCCCTGGGCTGAATCCGCCGCCCTCAGGGCTCAGGAAGACTGAGACAGGAAAGGCCGCGCAAAGGGACGAAACTGCGTCTTAATTATTGAGGCTTGCACAATAGACTGACGCGAACGGAGTTCGTGTGAAATCTGAAGCCGGAGGCATGGTGCTGCGCGGGACTCTGGACACAGCGGCCTGTGGCGTAATGGCGGAGCAGACGCTGCTGGCACCCTGCGTCGTGTGTAGGGGCTCTGGGTTTGCTTCCCCGGATTGGCTGCCAAAACCCAGGGAAGCACTCGCCAAGGCTCGGCATCCCTGGGCTGAAAGACGGAAGGCCGTTGGCCTTCAAGACAAGGATGTCAGCCTGTTATGCTAGTCTCAATAAGTGCCATTCATGAATGGCACGCTATGGCTGGACATTGGCGGTCCCTGAAATTGAAAACGACCATGCGTGGATAATTCGTGAGATGCATCCATTGCTGCGATTTTGACGGCCCTCTGATCTTGCTTCGAAAGGCAACTCATGCTGCCGCTGGCGCTTTGTCCCTATTATCTTCGTTGAAACTTGGCGCGAGATTGATGCTATCGCTGCGTTTTACGTCGCCATCCGCCATGAAATTCTTCCTTCTCCCTCTCATCTTGCTTGGCAGCTTTGCGGCTGCTGCAGACACCGCGCTGCTGATCCAGCTTGGTCTTAATGACAAAGAATCCACTGTGTGGGACGGCTCCATCACTGTGACGCCGGGAGAGGTGCTGGAGGTCAGTGGCTACCGCTTTGAGCAGCGGGACACGATGAAGGGCAAGGACGCTTGGCAGGCTAGCAGCCGCACGCCGGTGGGTGCAGGTGCCAATGCGAAGGCTCGGGGTAACAATCCGAAGAAGGTCGGTGGGATGGCCCGCCAGCTTGGGCCGATTTTTGAAAACGGGGTGTTTGTGAAGTTGAAGGACATCACGCCGGAAAGCAGCGTGGAAGTGACCACGGCGCAGGGCAAGGTGTCCTTCAAGGTGGCGGACGTGAAAGTCGGTGAGGTGCTGGATTTGATGGGCGGTCGCGTGGCGGTGCAGCACACAGCTTTCAATCTGCGCAAGATGTCGCCGGAGCGTACCGATGACGACTTCCCTGCCCTGGCGATGGGGCCGGATGGCCACGGTTTCCTGGTGTATCAGAGCTTCACGCCGGGCCTGGATCGCGATGAACGGGCGAAGCGCTGGGACACGGAGCCGGAGGATCTCACCTTCCTCGGACAACCAGTGGGCGGCGATCAGCTCTGGCTGCATCTGCGTAAGGTCAACCAGTGGCTGGAAGAGCGCATCGCCGTTACGGAACCTGGACGCGACATCTACAAATCGGCCGTGGCGGTGGATGGCAAAGGCGGCGCGTGGATCGTGTGGAGCGAGCGACTGGAGGGCAACTTTGAAATCCTCGCCCGCCACTTCGCGGAGGGCAAACTTGGCGCGGTGGAAAATCTCTCGAACTCTCCCGGCAACGATCTCTCTCCGGTGATCGCGCATTCCACCAAGGACACGGTGATGGTGGCGTGGATGGCGGCGCAGGAGGGCAAGTTTGAGATCCGCACCCGCACCAATGAAGTGGGAGCCTGGGCACCGCCGCAGACGGTTTCTAAGAGCGCTGGTAACTGCTGGAATCCCTCCCTCAGCAGCGATCCACGCGCGGCTGGCAGCGGGCAGTTTGCGCTGGCCTGGGACAGCTACGAGAAGGGCGACTACGACATCTGGCTCTGCCTTTTGGAAGCGGATGGCAATGGCCCTTTCAAGCCAATGGCAGTGGCGAACAGCCCGAAGTATGAAGCGCGGGCGTCTGTGGCGTATGATCACCAGGGCCAGGTGTGGGTGGCTTATGAAAAGAGCGGTGCCACCTGGGGCAAGGACTGGGGCGCTTATGATGGCAATGACGGCATCGGTTTGTACCGCAATCGTGAAATCGGCATCGCCGTGTGGGATGGCAAGGCTTGGCAGGAACCGCAGGGCAACATCGCTGATGCGCTGCCCGGAGCCATCGCCGCCCGAGGACGCGGCAAGGGCAAAGGCAAAGGACGCGGTGCGGATGTGACCGCCCCTGCCCCGCCCAAGAGCCCTGAAGTGCCCGATGGGCTGGCCTTTGAGCAGCCTGCCGTGCGCGGTGGCGCACCGGGGGCGCATGCCGCCGCCGCTGGGCCGCAGACTTTCAACAATCTGGGCCGCATCATCTGCGATGCCGAAGGGCGCATCTGGCTCATCGCGCGCACGCGCTTGAACAGCTTTCGCGGCCCGCTGGGCAGCACCTGGGGCAGCGTGGCGGCGTATCTCGATGGCGCGGAGTGGGTGGGCCCCATCACCATCCCGCACAGCGATAACTTGATGTACAATCTCCCCGCGCTGGCCGCTGGGCCCAAGATGCTCTTCCTCGCGCACAGCAGCGACCACCGCATGGACCGCATGCACGAGTTTAACCGCGCCAAGATGCCGGGCGGCAAAGGGGGCAATGCTGCGCTGGACGCGAGCAAGGACCCCTTTGACAACGATGTCTATTTCAGCCGTCTGGGTAACCTGGCTCCAGTGAAGCCAGTCGCGCTCAAACCGCTGGCAGAAGTGCCGCAGGACAATCCCATGCCAAGCAAGCGCACGCAGGCGGAGCGCGCTGAACTGAGCGCCATCCGTGGGTTTCGCTCGACCATTGGCGGCACGGAGCGGCAGATCCTGCGTGGTGAATTCCACCGCCATACGGAGATCAGCGGAGACGGCGCGAATGACGGCCCGCTGGAGGACATGTGGCGCTATGCCATTGACGCCGCGTCCATGGACTGGATCGGCAATGGCGACCACGACAACGGCAACGGTCGCGAGTACACCTGGTGGCTGACGCAGAAAACGACGGACGCGTTTTTTCTGCCGAAGGCCTTCACGCCCATGTTCAGCTATGAGCGCAGCGTCGTGTATCCCGAAGGGCACCGCAATGTGGTCTTTGCCCAGCGCGGCGTGCGCACCCTGCCCCGCCTGCCCCTGAGTGATGTGCGGGTGCATGAGCCCGCGCCGGACACGAACATGCTGTATAAGTACCTCAAGAAATTCAACGGCGTCTGCGCCAGCCATACGAGCGTGGGCAATATGGGCACCGACTGGCGCAACTGGGGCGGTGAATTCGAACCGATGGTGGAGATCTACCAGGGCGCACGCCAGAACTACGAGTACCCCGGCTGCCCACGCTGCCCCACGGAGAACGATGCCATCGGCGGCTGGGAGCCCGGTGGCTGGGTGTGTGACGCCTTTGCCAAAGGCTACAAGTTCAGCTTTGAAAGCAGCAGCGACCACGGCAGTACGCACATCAGCTACGCCATGATCTTGGCGGAGGACTACAGCCGCGAGGGCATCCTCAAAGCCATGAAGAAGCGCCACACTTATGGAGCCACGGACAACATCATCGCCGACAGCCGCTGCAAGGCCGCCGATGGCAAGGAGCGCATGATGGGAGACGAATTCGCCGTGAAAGGCGCGCCGACGATCACGCTGAAACTCATTGGCACCATGCCGTTTGAGAAAGTGACGCTGATCAAAGACAACGTTGAGATCCCGCTGAATGCGCCCAAGGAAAAGGATATCAATCTTACCTGGACCGATCCGACGCCGGAGAAGGGCAAAACGAGCTATTACTATTTTCGTGGTGAGCAGACGAATGGGGAACTGGTGTGGGTGTCGCCGATGTGGATCACGCTGGAATGACTTTTGTGGTAGAAAGGTCAATGCATGCTGGTTGTCCCACTGACCGGCGTGCAGCGACTTGACGGCACCGCCATCTTGACGTTCTTGCTTGCTCATGCGCATCCACACGCTCGATCTCCGTTTCCAAAACATCCCGGGTCTCATCGCTTCCTTCCTCGTAGAGAGCGCGGGCGAGTATGCGCTGATCGAGACGGGGCCGGGTTCGACGCTGGAGACTCTGCGCGCGGCGGTCCGTGTGGTGGGTGTGGATGAAGCGGCGATCAAGAAGGTCTTTGTCACGCACATTCACCTGGACCACGCGGGTGCAGCGGGTTGGTTTGCGCAGCAAGGTGCCACGGTGTACTGCCACCCGAACGCGACGCGGCATTTGATCGATCCCTCCAAGCTCATCGACAGCGCACGCATGGTCTATGGTACCCAAATGGACACGCTGTGGGGCGACATGCTGCCTGCCCCCGCAGAGCGCGTGGTGGCGCTGCAGGACAACGAACGCGTGCCGCTGGGCGAGGTCGAAGTCATTGCGTGGGACACGCCGGGCCATGCGCGGCATCATCATGCGTTTGTGATCGGCGACATCTGCTTCGCGGGCGACGTGGCGGGCATGCGCCTGGAGCACAGCCGTTACTTGTCCGTCACTGCCGCGCCGCCGCAGTTTGATACCAGCGCCTACGTGCAGTCTCTGGACCGTCTGCTAGCCGCAAACTTCAAGACGCTCTACCTCACGCACTTCGGTGCTGTCGATGATGTGGCCTGGCATCTGGCCACCTACCGCCAGCGCGTTACCGAAGTGTACGAGCGCGTCGCGGCCGGTTATCGCGAAGGCATCAGCGTCGAAGAAAATCGCCAGCGCTATGCTACGGCGGAGCATGAAATCGCCATGGCCGCCGGAGTGAATGAAGAACTCTGGCGCAAGGGAGAAGATGCTAACGTCACCTCGATGTGCGCGGATGGCGTGCGTTTATACTGCGAAAAAGGGCGCTGAAGGCCCGGGATTAGCGAAGTACGTTGGCATGGTCATGGGCAAATGCGTCTGCAAAGCGGTGCCCAGAAAACCCATATTCTTGAAAAAGAGAGCCTGAGAATGTGGAAATTTTAAAAAAACGCTTAACCAATGCTTAATGTTGATGTAAGTTGAGGAATTGCTGCAACGGAGTCATTTTTATGAGCAACCTCGTTTACGAATTGAATGGTAGTCGTGAAACCAAGGCCCCGATGAATTCAGGGATGCCGATGGGGCGAATGATGGAACTCACTGCCGCTGCGGCTGATGCCCAGGCAAGCTGCGAACGTTGGCACGCCGAGCTGCAATCCGTGCAGGAGCAGCACCGCGCGCAGACGCACGAACTCCGCCAGATGACGCGGCTGCATGAGCAGAAGACCTCTGAAGTGAACCGTCTCCTCAGCCTGGAGACCAGTCTGAATGATCAACTCAGCAAACTCAATGGACACCGTGAGCTGCTGCTGGGCCGTTTGCAGGAGATCAATGCTCGTTATTTGCAGGACCAGGGCCGCTTGGAGCAGACGCAGCAACAGCTCCGCGAATGGGAGAGTCAGAAACAAAGCGTCGAGGCCCAGGTGGCCGCGACCGCCAAACAATTGACCGGGCTGAAGGCGGAGTCGGCGCTGCTCAATGAACGCAGCTCGGAGATTTCCGACCTGCTGCAGAAGGCCATTGATGAAGTCACGCGCCAGCAAGAGCGCATTGCCGAAACACGCGGTCAGGTGGTCCGCCAGGAAACACGGCATCAGGAACTGACGATCCAGATTGCACGCTTGGAAGTAAGCACCCAGCAGACGGATTCCAACCTCAAGCTCAAGCAAGAGCGGCTCAACTACCTGGAAGAGGCAGGTAGCCGGGCCACGGGCCATGTGGTGGATCTGACCACGCGCTACCAGTTTTTGGAAAAGGAGTTTGCGCAGCTCACCGCCCAGTGCCGGGAAGGTGAAGCTTCTCTCAATCTTACCCGCAGTGCCATCGCCAATGAACGTGCTCGGCTGCAGGAAACACGGCAGACCGTTGAGCAGACCAGTCGGCATCAGGCCGATTTGGAAAACTCCGTCAGTGATCTCGCCAGCCAGCGCGTGGCAGCAGCCGCAGCGCTCGGCGAACTCCAGGCCGAAGCGGTGCAGCAAGAGCAGGCATTGGCCCTGCTCCTCCGGCAACGGTCAGAAAGTCAGGCCGAGATGGACAGACTGCGCGCGTGTGAGCAGACCCTCGCTGAGGCTCTGCTGTCCCGTCGCAATGAGTTAGCCCACGCAGACGAGAGGCTAGGCATCACCCTCAACGAATGCACCGAGGCAGCCGCGCAATTGGCTGACCGCAGGCGGACAGTGACCGAACTGGAGAAGCAAGAAGCAGCGGCGGAGCGACAGATTCAGCAGTTCACCCAGGAACTCGCCGCTCTCGACGCTAGACATTTGCAGGTGCGGACCCATATCAGTGACACGGAAGCCACACTGGCAGCTCTGGGAGAGCAGCACCGTGCGCTCAGTGCCGAGATCGTCGTACTCGCCAGCACCCGGCAAACGACTGCAGACGCCCTGCAGGCCTGCCGCGCTGAACTTGCCACCACTGAAGAGCGGCTGCAGAGCACCCGGAAGGATTGCCAGGCCACCGAAGCGCAATTGGCCACTCTTACCAAGAGCGTGCAGTCACGCCAGGAGGAGGAAGCTCTCCTGGGAGATCGCATCCACGCCCTGCAGCAGCAGGCGCACCAGTTGGAAATCCAGACTCAGGAGCAGACCGGCAAACTCGAAGCGCTGCGTCAGGAACGTATTGATGCTGAGATCGCCCAGCAGCGCCTCGGGCAGCAGCATGAAGAAGCGGGCATCCGCCTCGAAGCTCGGCATGTCGAAATCGACACTGCGGCTGCGCGCTTGCAGCAGACGCTGGAAGAGTGCCACCAAGCCGAGGAGCGCCGCATGGCCCTGGGTCATGAAGTGGAAAATCTGCTCATGCGGCAGCAAAACCAGGAGATGATCCTGTGTGAAATCGAAGCCCAGATCGCCCGCCGTGAGCATGAGCGGGAAACGGCCGCCGCCGCTGCCCGCCAGGCCCAGCAAGAGCATGAGACCGCCGCCGCCAGCGTCGTGACAGTCCGCCGAGAACTGGCCGAGCAGCAGGCCAGTGTGACGGCCACTGCGTCCAAGCTTTCTGAACTCCAGTCAACGGTACAAGCCACGGAGCAACATCTGACAACCACGAGTGCTAGCCTGGCCGGTCAGGAGCAAAAGCTCATGGAAACCCGCAGCGCGCTGGAAGTCGTGGCACAGGAACTCGCCTTGGCGCATGACCTGAAGGTCACGCTGGAGGAGCTGACCTCTAGGCAGGCGAACGTCGCCGCCGCAGAGCAGCACCTGGGCGCTCTAGGTCGCCAGGTGGAGGAAGCCTCCCAACGCCGTGCGCAGCTTGATACCGCCCTCAGCGAGATAAGCCAGCAACTGGCCACCGCCACGGCACGTTGTGACGCCGTCAACCATCAGGAGACCGAAAGTCGCCAACGCCTGGAGCAGATGACTTCCCAGGAAAAAGACCTGCGCCAGGAGATCGCGACCCTGACGACCTCCGCGCAGCAGGAACGCGTGATGTACGATGAGCTGCGCTCCCTCTCCAAAGAAGCCCGCCATTTGCATGAAGAAGAAAGTGCCGCGCTCGCCGCGCAGGTGAAAGAGGTGCGCCAGCAACTCCATGGCTGGGAGACTCAAATCGCAGCTCTGCTCGACTGGAAAGAGCGGATGGATCAATCCCTGAAACGGCTGCAACAGGCTGAGGAAGATTCATCCGAGTCGCGCAGTGCGAACGATGAAATCCACATGGCTCTGGGCGCGCTGCGTCACATCATGGAGCGCTTGCAAGCCAGTCTGAAGGAGAGCGTTGGTGTACCTTCACGCCTTGCCACTGCCGAAGTCTCCGCCACTTCTAGGACGACCACAGCCGAAGCGAAAATCGGCAGCCATTTGCCCACCGAAGGCAAGCCCAACAACCGCCTCAGCCGCCTGCGCGAAGACCTCCAGCGCGAAGAAACTCGTCTGCATTTTCTGCGTCAAAACTCCCGCTCCCTCGAACTCCGCGCCCGCAACCGTCCCCAGTTGCAACTGGTTCAGGAGGATCAAGCCGGTCAAAACGGCAGCGCCCCTGAAGGCACATCTCATTGGGAAGAACGTCTCAAGCGCGCCACCTCGGACGAGCAAAATCTGCTGGAGAAAATCACCACCCTCAAAGAGCAGATCGCGGAACTCCGTGGCGAAGTCCCGGCGTAGGCAGCAGTGGTATAAGCACAAATCGGAGACGGCTCGGATGGAAAGGGGCGGAGGTATGTGTCAGCAGTATGCGCTGGGATGAAGGGTTTTAGGGACGCGCACAGCGCATCCCTACCAGCCCAGCGCGGAGCTTCGGGATGGTAGGGAACCGCTATGCGGGTCCGTGTTTTCGGGTCTATCACGGCGAAGGCACCCAAATAGGTCCGCCGTCCTTGTCGTGGCCGACAGACAGGGGCGCGTCACCCAAGTACTATGGGCTTCCTGCCCGTCAATTAGTGCACCCTTTTCCCCTCCCCCAACTCTCACCAAAGTATGCCGCAATCCGCATCAATCTGGCAAGTTCCTCGGCCGTGGGCGGCGGCGCGGGCTGACGATTCGGGCACGGGCACTAAGTTGCATCTTGCGGCCAATAACCAGGAGCACCATGACAATGGCGGCGCGAATCATCCACCAGCGTTCGGTGCTCGGCGCAGCGGGAGCCGGTGTGGCATCAATGGGCCTAGAGAGTGAAGCCGCTCCATTGACGGTCGGCGCGGCAGCAGCGGGCATGCCTGCGGGAGTGGCCGCAGGCGCGGCGTAGGAAGACGCCGCCGCCAGCGTCGCTGCGGGGCGCGTGGGCAGGTCTTCGTCCGGCGTGTTGGCCGCGCCACCTTTCGGCTTCTTCTCCGCCTCCTGCACAAAGGGATCGGTCGCAAAGCCGGTGTCGTAGAGATACTCCGGCTCCTGCGCGCTGAAGGTCACATCTTCATTCTGCCCGTCCTGCTGATAGATGGCATGGACCGTCTGCAGCGGGCCGGTCTGCTCAAAGATTTCAAAGCCCAGCCAGAAGTCCTCCAGCACCTTGCCCTCGATGGTTTGCACAAAGGTCACATCCACATTCCGCGCCGCATACTCAGGCTCCGTCATCGGCGGCGTTTGTGCGGCGTCCGGCCAGAGTGGCTCAAAGCGCATGCCGTAGCCCAGTAGCGCCTTCTGCCGATTGATCTCCACATGGATGTGCTGGTTCAAATACGTCCCAATGCGCGGCTGCGCTGCCGCCAACTCCGCCATGCTGATCTTCCCATCGCCATCCGTGTCGATGCCCGTGAAACGCGTCAGCGTGAGGATGTTAAACGTCAGCCGGATTTCCAACTGATGCGGCTTCGGCCTCACCCGCATCTCACTTTGATCCGCGGGATGAGCGGAGGAATGACGAATGCTGAATGACAGAATGACGAATAAGAACAGGAGTCGGGACATGCGCATGGAAATCGTGCCACGGTTCATCAAACCGAGAGTGGCAACATCCTTCATGCACGCACCCTTCCCGTCAATGCAGAGAGCGCAGGACTAGGCGCAGCCCGGCTGGAGCCAAATATCTTAACACAAACAGGATATGTCAGTGTCAAGGTAGGGCTTCATACCGCATTTTTGTTCCTTGTGCGGAGGCGTCTCCCGTTCAATGCCTATGGCATGCTTTTCGCCTACTACCTGCACGACCTCAGCCCGTTTGTGTTTAAGTTCACGGACAAGATAGCCATTCATTGGTATGGCCTCGCGTACGTGCTGGGGTTTTACCTCACTTACCGGGTGATGCACTTCCTTGCGCTGCGGGGGCTGTCGGAGATCAAGCCGGAGGCGGTGGCGGATTTCATCACGCTGGTGTCGCTCTTTGGTCTCGTGCTGGGGGGGCGACTGGGCTACATGCTGCTGTACGACTTTGACCACTTCATCCACGAGCCGTGGACCTTCTTCCTGCTAAACCAGGGGGGCATGGCGAGCCATGGCGGCATTTTGGGTGTCACGCTCTTCTGCGGTTGGTATGCGTGGAAGCACAAGATTTCCTGGGCGGGAATCGGCGACTCCATCGTCTGCGGTGCGCCGCTGGGGGTGTTTCTGGGGCGTATCGCGAACTTCATCAATGGCGAACTGTTTGGCCGCGTGACTACGGTGCCGTGGGCGGTGAAATTTCCCACGGAGTTGCTGCATGAGGACTTCTACCGCCAGGGGGGGCAGGCGGGGCTGATTCCTGAAGGCCTGATGCACAGCCCTGACATCATTGAATACTTCGAGAAGTATCGTGGCGGTCGTGCTGAACTGGAGGCCATCCTGCATCCGCGCCATCCCTCCCAGCTTTATGAGGCACTCGGCGAAGGCCTGCTGCTAAGCGCCATCCTGATCTTCATCCGCCTGCGCTTCCCACGACTGCGCCAGGGCATCATCGCCGGCTTGTTCTTCATCCTCTACGCCATCGCCCGTATTGCGCTGGAGTGTGTGCGGCAGCCGGACAGCGGTTCGTCCATGATCATGGGCCTGACCAAGGGGCAGTTTTTCTCCACCTTCATGTTCATCGTCGGCGGTTTGTTCATCGCCTACGGTCTGAAGTGGGGCAAAAGCCCGCCTGGACTGGCTGCGGTGACGGCATCGGCAGAGAAGGCCTGATCCGAAAAACCGGAGTGGATGGCCTACGGAACACTCGGAAAGGAGCATTCCAGATTGTTCATTCAAAAGGTGAGGCGATAGGCTTGAGTTTTGTTCTTTTTCCCGTCTGTTCAGTGTATTGATTCGCAGAACTCACCCTGTGGGCTCACTGCGTTCGTCTGTCTCGCCGCTCGGCTCCGTAGGCCGACAATTTCGTTTCCAGGCTAATGTGGTGGCCTGGGGCTGATTTTTCACCTTTCCTATACAAAAGCCGAATCCGGTGGCGTTAGGGAGGTGGAATAGATATGCCCCTGCATGGAAGCCCCCTTTGACTGGAAACGAACCTTTGAGCAACTCGCCCCACAGCTAGTGCTGTACGCGCGTCAGCTCGTGGATTCCAAGGCCGACGCCGAAGATGTCGTCCAGCAGGCTTTCGTGCGCTGGTGGCGGCGCTTTCCTGAGGGGGACTCCAACCACATCCCCCTGCTGTACGCTGCCGTGCGCACCATTGCGCTGGATCAGCGCCGCTCTGACCACCGCCGGGTGAATCGTGAGGCGAAGTCCGAGATCGTGGTGGCAGGTGAAAACGCGCCTGCCTTTGATCCGCAGCCGGAGCAGAAAGAGACGGCTGCCATCGTGGAAAAAGCGCTGCAGGCCCTGCCCGAAGACCAGCGCGAAGTCATCACGCTCAAACTCTGGGGCGACCTCACCTTCAACGAAATCGCCGCCATGACTGGCAGCTCGATCAACACCATCGCCGGACGCTACCGCTACGCCCTACAGGCGCTGCACAAAAAGCTCGCGCACCTGCGCGCCGATCTCCTCGGCGAATCCGCCTCTCCCGCCATCAACATCCTGCCCTTCTCCCAACCAACAACGGAAGCCCTGCCATGAACAACGACCTGAATGACACCCAACTCGAAAGCCTCCTGCGCGGTCTTGCGCCGGCGGCAGCATCCCCTTCCCTCACTCAACGCGTGGATGAAGAGCTGAAGCTCGACATGAGCTGGCTGAGCACCAGCACAGGCCGCAGCAAAACCCACCGCACGCCCAAATGGATCACATCTGCCGGATGGGCGGCCATGGGTGCTGCCGCAGCCATCGCCGTGATGAGCTACCTGCCAACGCAGCAATCGAGCATTCAAGGACTTGCCACCGTCGCACCTGCTGTGCTGCCGGTTTCCACTCTTCGTGAGGTGGATGACTTGCATGACAGCGGCATCCACAACGGCCGCAGCCTCGTGGCCGAGAAGCGCGCCCTCGTCGTCTCCCGTGAACTTGGAACGTGGGTTGATCCACGCTACAGTGCGCAAATGGCCGTGGATTACCCAAGCCAGCAGGCGTACTTGCAGAACGTCTCCTTTATCAAGTAGGCAAGGCCCGCGCCCGCTCGCCCCCCTTCCCAACCATGAAACTCCCCCACACACTGCTCATCGCCTGCCTCGGTGCCTCCCCTTTGTGTGCGCAGCAGGTGGAGACAAAACCGGACGCCCCGAAACCCGCTGCCGCCACCGAAAGCGCCAGCAGCGGCGCGCAGACTGACCACCAGCCGCCACCCAATGGTCACCGGCGTTTTCACGGCAATGAGGAGCACCAGCAGGAACAGAAGCCAGTGACCTACATCGGCCTGCTCACCCGCGAAGTGCCAGCGGAACTGCGGGCGCAGTTGTCCCTGGCGGAGGGCTTCGGCTTGCTGGTGGATGAAGTGTTGCCGGAGTCACCAGCCAAGGCCGCTGGTTTGAAGGAATACGACGTGTTGGTGAAGTTTGAAGATCAGCAACTCGTGAACATGGAGCAGTTTATGTCTCTGGTGCGGTCGAAAAAGAAGGGCGATGTGGTGCAGCTTGCAGTCATCTCCGGCGGCAAGGAAACCAAGGTGCCCGTCACACTGGGCGAGCACCAAGTCGCGCCCCATGACCGCCAACCGCAGCAGGACCACCCCGGCTGGGCACACCCGAACGGCATGCCGCCCTTCAATGGCTTCGCTTTCCCAGGCGACATGCAGCGCGGCTTTCAGAATCAGGCCCTTGCGCTCCGCGAGCAGGTGGAGCGCTTTCAGCAGGAAATGCGTGAATACCAGGAGCGCATGCAGCAGTGGAGCAAAGGCGGTGCGACTGGCCCCATGCCGCAGGCCCCCATGCTCAACCAGCCCGGTGCCGATCATCAGCCTCAAGGCGGTGGCCGCCACCGCTATGGACGCCAGCCAGAAACCGGCATCTCCATCCCACCTGGAACCAACCTGCAGCGCTTCAATTACAGCAAGTCCAACAGCGCCGCCAACACTACCCGGCGTGATGAGACAGGCGAATACACCCTCAAGAACGAAGACGGCAAGAAGACCTTCATCGTCCGTCCAAACAACGGCAAAGAGCAAAGTTGGCCCATCAACACCGAGGCTGAACGCCAGGCCGTGCCCCAGGAATTTCGCAGCAAGTTGCAAGAGATGGATGCCGCTACCAGCAGCAGGCACATCGAGAGCCAACCCGCTCCCGGCAGTCCTGCACCCAAGGGTGGTGACAACACCCCAAACCTGCCGCCGGTCAAAGGTCAGGCAACGTCGGCTTAGCTGATTGCTAGTGCAGTCCGGCATCACAAAGTCTCCCGAGGCCAAACCGCAGCTCCATCGTCATCGTAGTACATGAAACCGGTGCTCTGGCTCTTCGGCCTCCCCTCTTCAGGTAAAACGACGCTCGCCCGGGCGCTGCGCGATCATTGGCAGACCACCGGATACCAGGTCGTGCTGCTCGATGGCGACGAACTGCGCTCCGGCCTCTGTGCGGATCTGGGCTTCAGCGATGCCGACCGCAGCGAGAACTTGCGCCGTGCCGCGCAGCTTGCCCGGTTGCTGGCAACGCAGGGGCATCGGGTCATCTGCGCGTTCGTGACTCCGAAAGAGCACCACCGCGCACTGGTACGGCAGATTCTTGGCGAAGCTGTACGGCTGATTCACATCGACTGCCCGCTGGAGGTGTGTATCTCCCGTGATGTGAAAGGCCTCTATGCCAAAGCAGCAGCCGGGCAGATGGCAGGCATGACCGGCCTCCAGGATGAGTTTGAAATTCCGCAGCACACAGATCTAGTCATTCCGACGCATGAGCTGACGGTGCCAGCAGCCGTTGCGGAATTGAGTGATCTGGAGGCGGGCTGAACAGGTGCTGCATTTGCTCCTGCGCTTAGTCAGGGAGGAGCTTGTTGAGCGTGTAATAGGCCATGCGGTGCCAGAGTGCCGTGCCGTCTTTGGCTTTGAGCTGGGGGAGTTCGAACTCGTGGACGTAGCCAGTGCGCAAATTGCGGCAGAGCACATCCATGCACCGCCCATCGTCGCTGTACTGAATGCTGTGAATGATGAGCGGCTGGGCGTCGATCTCGTCGCCACCGTATTTACTCTGAAAGGGATAGGTGTAGCTCTGGGCGTTGAGCGTGCCGGTGCCCCGGCTTTCTTTGTCTATCGGGAGGGTGAAGGTGAAGCGGAAACCACCTTTGAGCAGTTCCAACTTTTGCACTTCGAGCGGGGTCTTCTTTGTCCACACCACGCGCTGTAGGCCAAAGGGGCGATTGCCTTTGCTGTTCCAGCCACGGTTTGACTGGCCGACGACGAGGGAGCCGTCTTGGAGGAAATTGAGGGCGAGTGCGGCGCATTGGAGGCCATCGATGAATGGGAAGCATGCGCCCTGGTATTCGCCGCCGACTTTTTCGAGGAAGACGCGGTTTACGCCGCTGAGGACGAATTCGCCGAGGAAGAGCTGCTTTTCAAAGGGGCCGAATTTGCCGGGGCTGAGATCGCAGGTGATGCCGGTGCCGCTCTGGCCCATCTTGACGTAGGGGAGCCAGACGGCGGGCGGAGTGTAGCCCTGCACGGTCTTCATGGCCTCGGCGACGGTGATGCCGTCGGGTTGCTTGGCGGCGATTCTCACCGGGGACTCGGGACGCATGGCATCGGGGATGGATTCGGCATGCGAGAAGTAGGCACCTTTGCGTGCGTGCATCAGCGGCGTGGTGGGCATCCAGTTGCCCTGCTGATCGGTGATGAAGATGTCGCCTTCGGCGTTTTGGCCGATGCCGCAGGGGCTGCGGAATCCGGCGCACCAGGGCTCGAGTTTGCCGTCCTTGGTCATGCGGACGACCCAGCCGCGCCAGAGGGGGTGCTTCTCCTCATCGCCCGCGCCTTTCCAGGCTTTGCCCATGCTGGAGTTCAGCGAGGTGTAAATGTTTCCTTCTTTATCGAAGACGGGGCCGTAGGCGTACTCGTGGTAGGCGCCGGAGACGCCCCAGCCGGTGGAGGCGCTGAGGTATTCGTCGGCTTTGCCGTCGGCGTCGGTATCGCGCAGCTTGGTGACTTCGGAGCGCTGGGTGGCATAAAGTGCTCCGTCATGCCAGGCGAGGCCGAGGATTTCGTGGAGGCCGCTGGCAAAGAGCTTGAAGTCGGGCTTGGCGGTGTCGGAGGGATTTTGTGCGATCCAGACTTCGCCTTTGCGGAGGCCGACGGCGAGTTTGCCATCGGGGAGAACGGCGATGCCGCTGGCTTCGAAATTGACGCCTTTGGGGAGTTCGTAGGTTTCGGTGCGGTAGTAGGTGGACTGGTCCTGGGCGTGAGCGGAGATGGCGATCAACAAAAGCGCGAGAGCGCTCTGAACTGCGCCGGTTCTCCTGCGCTTTTGAACGTCCACAGGCCTGCGCAAAGCTCCAGAGGACTGGAGCACTCCAAGACGCTTCGCGACTACCATGACAAGATCTCCTTCGTTTGCTTTCCGTTGCAGTTGATCATGTGTTCAAAGCCGCCCTTCACAGGGCGCAGGGTGTCTTCGACCTGTTCGCCGTTTTCGCGGTAGCGGAAGGTGGGGATGCCGTCTTTGCCGAGGGTGTAGCCGCCGTAGATGCGCTGGCTGGTAGATACTGGCATGGGCTTTATATTGGTGCCGAGGGGTTTGATGGGGGGCATGGAGCGGTCCTGCCAGTTGCTCATGGCATCGAGGAAGCGGCCTTTCCAAATAATCGCCCAACGACTCGACTTCGCATCAAACGCCGCATTCAAGCCTCCTGGAAAGCCGACACCGACGGCGTGGGTGCCGACGCCTTCAATGAAGCTGCGGAAGATGATGGGGCGCTTTTCGGCATCGGGCTTCAATTCGAAATCGGCGGATGACATGAGGCCCTCGGGGAGCGGCTGGCCTTCCACTTCGCGCAGGTAGGTCCAGATGCTCTCGATGTCCTTGTCGGCGGTTTTGCGGCCCACGAACATTGGTGGCATCACGGTGCCGGGCTGTGTGACCTGGGGATTGAGGAGGAGTTCTTTGAAGTACTCAGGCTGCAAACGTTCCACGGTATGGGTGAGGCGGATGACGGGCGAGCCGAGAGATTTACGATCCTTCAAGCCGTGGCACGCGACGCATGCCAGGCCCTTGGCACCGAGGAGTTGGCGCCCGGCTTCGGCGCGATGGTGTTTGGCGAGGCCGGTGACATCGATGTTGAATGGTTTTTCCAAGGCATCGGCTTCGTTGAGCCAAGTGATGAGCATTTCTGTCTGTTCGCGACCGAAGCTGGGCATGTGGGTGTCCATGTAGGGGCGCACGCTGCCGTCTTTGCCCCAGAGGATTTTTTCAAACCAACCCTGCGTGAGCTTGCGGCCGACTTTGTCGAGATTTGGGGGGAGATTGGCGAGCTGGCCGAGGGATTCGGCACCGGGGTCGTTGACTCCGAAATACTTGGCGCGTGGGTCTTCGGGGCCGCCCTTGCCATCGCGGTCATGGCAGGCGTAGCAGTTGAGGCGGGTGAGCTGCCAGTCGATTTTTTCCTGGGCGGTGAGTTTGGGGGCGTCCTCTTTTTGGATGAAGGTCAGAGCGAGTTTGATGGCGCGCTTTTCGAAGTCGTTGAGATCGAAGCGCGGGGTGCCGCTGGGTTGTTTTTCGGCGAGGCAGCCTTTGTCTTGAGAGAGAGCTTTGAGGGGTTTGGTGGTGATGGAATTAGCGACGTTTCCGGAACCGGCTGAAGCCGGGACTACATTACTTGTTTTGTGACAGGCGATGCAGTTGAGCTTTTCGAAAAGGTCGCGGCCTTTTTCGATGCCTTGCTTGGGAATTTTTAAAGCGGCGCGCGCTGTGGCTTTTTCGGCGACTCGTCCGACGTGGAGGTAGGCGGCGATGTCGGAGGCTTGCTGAACGGAGAGGCGCATGTCGGGCATGCGGCCGGAAGGACGGACTGTCAGAGGATTGTGCAGGAAATGGGAGAGGGCGGTGAAGTCGTAGGCATCTGCCAGGGCGATGGGCACGGAGGCATTGCCGGGCTTCTCGACTTCGGCATCTGCGGCGACCTTGGGCGGGCGCACGTCTTTGGCGGGCTCATGGCAGGCGACGCAACCGACTTTGTGGTAGAGCTCTTTGCCGCGCGTCACATCGCCAGCGGGAACTTTGGGCATGGGCTGTTTCAGGCTGCTGAGGTATTCGACGAGGGCCTCCACTTTTTCATCGTCGCCTTCTGCGCCTGCAAACAAACCCGGCATCTGCGTGCCCTTCTTCCGGTTTTGCGGACTGCGGATCATGAGCCACAACGTGTCAGGATCAAGCCGAGAACCCACCGCACTCAAGTCCGGTCCTGCCTTTGCCTTGAGGCGCTCTTCCCAGGACTGCGGCACCGCATGGCAGGCCGTGCAGTTCAACTCCGCCAGCAGCAGGAGCCCCCCATTCACCAGCGCCTCATCCGGGTCTTCCGGAATATTGAACTGATCAAACGTGTAAACGAAGGCGTGATTGATCGGCTCGGCCTGGAGGGGATGAGGGTGGGCTGGTGAAGTGATGAGGAGAAAGGATGCCAGTAGCAGCGCACAATGACGAATGACGAATGCAGAATGACGAATGAATGACGAAGCTTCAATGGCGAACGAGTGCATGATTTCGGAATTCGTCATTCATCATTTACCAACTCTCAAATGCCCATGCGCGCTTTCTCCTGATCCAGCGCTTTGATCCACGGCGCAATGAAGTGCCCCGAGTCATGATATGTGCGTCCGGAATACATGTGCTGGTCGATGACGCAGGGTTCGTTCACGTAGATGCCGCCGCAGATTTCGAGGTCGAATTTGCATTTGGCGACGGTGGCCATGCGCAGGCCTTTGACGATGTCTGCACGGGCAGGGATTTCGACGCCGTGGCAGACGCTGGCGCAGGGCTTTTTCTGCTCCCAGAACCATTTGGTGATGCGGAGGAGATCGAGGTCTTCGCGGATGTACTCAGGGGCGCGACCGCCGCTGAAGAAGATGCCGACGTATTCTTCGGGCTTGATGTCCTTGAAGGCGATGTCGGCGTCAATGCTGTAGCCTTCCCATTCCTTGGTGATGGTCCAGCCGGGCTTGATTTCATGCAGCACCATCTGGTATTTCCGTTTTTCCGGCGCGGCGACGACGGGGGTGTAACCGCTTTCGATGAGACGGTAGAAGGGGTAGAGAGTGTCAACGGTTTCGGTGGCGTCGCCGACGATGATGAGGACTTTGGCTTCGGACATGGTGTTGGATGGAGTGGATGGAGTGGATGGAGTGGATGGAGTGGATGGAATGATTAGCTAACGGAAAAGATGGTTCTGACAACGCAAGGTATCAGCAGTTGTTGCTGCGATATTATGCGACGTCTGGTCATGCGTGATTAAACGCCAGTGCTGACGTGGCGTCATTCAGACTTTGAATTACCTTCTTCAGGTTTTGCGGCAGAGCTGCCGGTGCTTATTTATCCTGCACACGCTCAAGCTGAGCACCGAGGGCGGCGAGCTTGTCATCAAGATGCTCGTAACCGCGATCGATGTGGTAGAGGCGGTTGATCTCTGTTTTGCCTTCGGCAACGAGACCGGCGAGGACGAGGGCTGCGGAGGCACGGAGGTCGGAAGCCATGACGGGCGCGCCCTTCATGACACTGCCACCGCGAATGCGGGCCGTGGCGCCCTGGAGGTCGATGTTGGCCCCCATGCGTTTCATTTCGGCGCAGTGCATAAAGCGCTGCGGGAAGATGGTTTCGGTGATGGTGCTGGTGTCATTGATGACACAGGCGAGCGCGCACATCTGTGCCTGCATGTCGGTGGGAAAACCGGGGTAGCAGAGTGTGGTGAGATCGAAGCCCTTAGCGTTCGGATTCGGCTTTACCGTGATGCTGTCCTTGGTGATATCGACCGGGAAGCCGCATTTGATGAGAGCATCCGTGACGGTCTTCATATGCTCTGGCATGACGCGCTTCAGTGTGACGCCATCGCCCAGCATGGCACCGGCGACGAGGAAGGTGCCAGCCTCGATTCGATCTGGAATGACGACGTGCTCTGCTCCGTGCAGTTCTTTGACGCCTTCGATGGTGATGCGGTTGGTGCCTGCGCCTTCGATCTTGGCGCCCATTTTGATGAGGAAATTGGCCAGATCTTCGACTTCAGGTTCAGCGGCAGCGCCTTCGATGGTCGTGATACCTTTGGCGAGCACGGCGGCCATCATAACATTGTCGGTGCCGAGCACGGTGGAGCCGTGCTTGCCCATGAGATTCATGGGACCGCCTTTGAAACCTTTTTTGGCGTTCACAAAGATGTCGCCACCTTCCACGAGGATCTGCGCGCCGAGTGCCTCCAGACCTTTGAGATGCAGATCGACCGGGCGATCTCCGATGACGCAGCCGCCAGGAAGAGAAACGGTACACTCCTTGAGACGTCCCGTGAGAGGTCCGAGCACGCAGATGGAGGCACGCATTTTGCGGACGAGGTCATAGGGAGCGACGGATTTGATCTTCTCCGCCTTTACGACCACCACGCCGCTGGCGCGCTCGACCTCGGCGCCGAGCTCTCCCAGAATGCGGACCATGTAGTTGGTGTCGCTGAGATCGGGCACGCGGCGGATGGTGCAGGTGTCATTGGTCAGCAGCGTGGCCGCGAGAATGGGCAGCGAGGAGTTCTTTGAGCCGCTGATGTTGATGCGGCCCTTCAGAGGTGCGCCGCCGTGAACGATGAGTTTTTCCATGGATGAATGCTTTGTGCTGCGGAAAGAGTCAGTGGCAAGCCATTCTTCGAAATCCTCGCACATGAAAGACTGCTTGAAAAAAGTTCTTGCCGAGTTGGATTACATGCGTAATCCGTGGATCACGTTTGTAATCCAACCATGTCACGCCGCGCACCCACACCTCCCGCCCCGAAGATCTCCGACGCCGAATGGACGGTGATGAATGTCTTCTGGCAGCGTGGCACCAGCACGCTGGCCGAAGTGGTGAAGGACCTCGAAGGACGGCTGCATTGGAAGCCGCGCACGGTGCAGAGCCTGATCCGCCGATTGGTGGACAAAGGGGCGCTGGCCGTGGAAGCGGTGGGGCGTGAGTTTCGCTACTCCCCTGCGGTGGCTCAGGACCAATGTCAGCATGAGGAGAGCCGGAGTTTTCTGGATCGCGTCTTCAATGGCCGCCTGACGCCGTTCGTGGCCGGACTGATGGAACGTGAAGATGTCTCGCAAGATGACCTCGCCGCGCTGCGTGAAGTGCTGAATCAGGCCGAGAAGAAACTTAAAAAGTAAACCAACCATGAATGCTGAAGCCCTGCTCCACTGGCTGCTGCGCACTTCGCTTGAAGCGAGCCTCTTAATAATGGCCGTGCTCGGACTGCGACTGATGCTGGGAACGCGCCTGAGTCCCGCGTGGCGTATTGGGCTTTGGCTGCTTGTTGGGACGAAGCTCATGCTGCCGGCTTTTATTCCTGCGGGCTTTGGGCTGGGGGCGTGGTTTCAGCAGGATGAGGGGGCGAGTATGAGCGAGGCATCGGCAGCGCCGTTTGTTGCGACAGTAGAATCCGTGAGGATCGCAGATGCAGAGCACGCGCAGACGGTTGTTGAATCCATCGGTGGTGTTTCTGAATCTGCGGGAATAATTTCTGGATACACGCTGGCGCTGGGTGTGTGGGTGCTGGGGGCGCTGTGGGTCTTTGCGGCAGCGCTGTATCGGCAGCGGCGGTTTGATCTTGAGCTGCGTCAGCGTCCGCATGCCGAGGCTCCGCTGCTGCGTGCGCTGGTGGCGAGTCTTTGCCAGAAGGCGGGCATTCGTAAGAGTGTGCGCGTTCTTCTGATGTCTGCGGGCACCACACCGGCGGTGGTCGGCATGGCGCAGCCGAGCATCCTGCTGCCGGAGGACTGGGAGACGCGCTTTGATGAGCGCAGCCTGAGGCATGTGCTGCTGCACGAACTGCTGCATGTGAAGCAGCATGATTTGATCTGGAACTGGGCGGCCACGGCGGTGCAGGCGCTGCATTGGTTCAATCCGCTGGTGTGGTTTGTGGTGTCGAGCTTTCAGGCGGACCGTGAACTGCGGTGCGATGCAGGTGCGCTGGCGCTGCTCTCGCCCACGGAGCGTCTGGACTATGGGCATACGCTGCTGCGCATTCAGGAGACCTTTTTCGCACCACCGGCAATGGCAGGGTTGGCCCCATGCGTGCGCAACCACCCTACCCTGCGCCAACGCATCCACATGATCGCCCATCCAACTGCCCGCCAGCCTGTGATTCAAATGCTGCTCGTTCTTACGCTCAGCGTTCTTGTTTGCTACTCCTTCACGACCGCGCGTGCGGTGGAAAAGGAAGTGCCGGCGAAGGAGCGGAGCCGCGAAGGTGTGCTCGCTCCAGCCACCGAACAGCCTAAGACCAGCGCCAGTGAAGCGGGCACTCCCGCCCGTTCCCGCGATGGCGAAGGCGGAGCTAGGTAACCCGGCACAGGTGACGGCGAAGGCGCACGCAGAGCCGGAGCACGCGATGGTGAAAGCGGAGCTAGGAAACCCGGCACAGGTGATGGCGAAGGCGCACGCAGAACCGGAGCACGCGATGGCAACAAGACAGCGACCTCCAGCGAAACGATTACCCTCAAGGTCATCAAAAATGGCGAGGCCGTGATGGTGGGTGACAAAGAAGTCGAAATGAGAGGCCTCCGTGGACACCTCAGCCATTTCCTCCCAGAGCACCCCGGTGCCAAAGTCATCGTGACAGGAGATACCAACGTGCCTTTGGGCGCTATTCACAATACCGTCGATGCGGTGCGGGACAACGGGAACAAGAATGTGGGGATCAAGACGGAGTAAGAAGTGCCACTGTCGCGCAGCAACGTCCGCGAAGCGGCTCCCGGCAAAAATGACACAAGAGTAAACACGAAGGTCGAGATAGCTTCCCATGTCGAACCCGGCTGCCAACATCCGTTCAATGCAGATTTCATCATCTGGGCTTCGCCATACGTTGGTCATGCTGATTTCGGCATGCATGACTCCGCCGCACTCCCAAGCTGCGACTCCCGCTGAAGTCACTACGGCGGTGACCCAAGCTGTTTCCTTCTTTCATTCCAAAGCGGCAGCCAACGGTGGCTATGTGTACCGCTACAGTGCTGACTTCACCCTCCGCGAAGCAGAAGGCATTCCAGGCCCTGATACGATCTGGATCCAGCCGCCAGGGACTCCGGCGGTGGGGATGGCGATGCTGGATGCTTATGAGGCGACGAAGGATGAGAAGTGCCTGTCGGCGGCGGTGGAAGCAGCGCATGCGGTGGCTCGAACGCAACTGGCTTCAGGGGGCTGGGATTACTCGGGGCATTTTGATGCGAAGAACCGTGCATCGCAGCTCTACTGCCGCGATGCAGATGGCAGGCGGCTTGAGCGCAAACAAGTGCCGCGGGGTGAAGGTGGATGGCAGGTGTGGAAGAGGCATCAGAACAAGAACAACTACTCCACCTTTGACGATGATGTCTCGCAGGCGGCCACGCGGCTGCTGGTGCGAGTGGATCATGCGCTGGGAGGCAAGGATGCTGAGATCAAGGAGGCGGCGGATTTTGCGCTAAGTGCGATCATGGCCACGCAGTATCCGGCGGGTGGGTGGAGCGCGAACTGGGACACGTGGCCGAGTGCGCCGCCACCGGTGGCGATGTATCCGATCAAGGCGGGGAGTTATCCTACTGACTGGTCGCGCAAGTGGCCGAAGGATTTCACCGGCTGCTATGTGCTCAATGACAACACGCATGCGACGCTGATGAGCACGCTTCTTCTCGCTTGGCAGCTGCGGGGAGATGCGAAGTATCTGGATGCGGCGAAGCGTGGCGGGGATTTCCTCATCAGTGCGCAGATGCCGGATCCGCAGCCAGCGTGGGGGCAGCAGTATGATGCGGAGATGCATCCAAGCTGGAGTCGCGCGTTTGAACCGAGTGCAATCTGTGGACGCGAAAGCCAATCAGCGATGTGGGCGCTGCTCAGGCTGGCGGCGGCTACGGGAGATAAGAAGTACCTGGCTCCGCTGCCGCGTGCGGTTGCGTATCTGCGCAAGTCGTTGCTGCCGGATGGGCAGATCGCGCGCTACTATGAGCTGCAGACCAATCAGCCGCTGTACTTTGAACGTGGTGAAGGTGGCAAGGGTTTTGTGCTGACTTATTCGGACAAGAAGGCTTCCTCCAACTATGGCTGGAAATGGGACAGTGAGCTGGATGCGATTGAGTCGATTGGGAGGAAGATCGGACGGGGTGAGCCGGTGATTTTTCCACGCGTTGAAAAGGAGCGGTGGTCTTCGCCACCGACGGAGGGGGACATTAGACTTGTTACCGGATAATTAAGATAAGTTAATTGAGTTGGGTGGCGTACATGGTGAATGCTGCTATTCACCCGGATTATCAAGGACGCCCGCACCCTCAAAGCCCTCATTGGCATGGGACGAGGTGAGTTCGACCAATTGTTGAGCACCTTCACCCAGGTGCT
>CAINGK010000185.1 GCA_903848465.1 uncultured Verrucomicrobiota bacterium | reverse complement strand
CGAGGCTTGACACCTCCATTGCGACAAAACAAATGTCGCCGCGCGGTTTTCGACCCAAGCAGCCTTCCGAAATCCAAAACAACAATTCCGTGCGAAAAAAGTGTATAAAGACCAGGGCTGTCGCCACACCCATCTTACGGCCACGGCGGCGCGAGTCCGGGCGGAGGTTGGGCGTGTTTGGCGAGCGGTGCTTTCTCATCCACCAAAGCCCCCTCCGCCAAACCGCCCGACTCTGGGAGGCAACGCGCGATGCGGCGTCTGCATACGCTCGCAGACGGGCGGGCTGTCGCCACACCCATCTCCGTTGGGGCAGGGCGCTTGAGGGCTGGGGAGGAAAGAGCGCGCTGATCGACGGGCAGGAGTGCCCATCGTACTTCACACTGGCGGATGCTGAGGGCGGCACGCGCCTGACCTGGCGCATCGGGTTTCCCAGTGAAAAAATCTGCGAGCGCTTCAAGCCCATTTGCATTCCGGCCAACGAGGAGAACTTTGATCGCCTCGCCGCCTTTCTCGACTAAGCCAGCCTGAATTCTTCGTCAGTCGTCATTTACCACCCCACAGCTCCTATGAAACACGCCCCACTCGTCGCCTCCATCCTGCTCGGACTTCTGTTCGTGATGTCCGCCATTACCGTCCTGTTCAATCTCGCTCCCATGCCGGAACTTCCCAAGGACACGCCCATCTCCCACTTCATGGCAGCCTTCGGCCCCACAGGTTACATGAAATTTGTGAAGGTGTTCGAACTGCTGGGCGGCCTCTTCCTCCTGGTTCCCAAGACGCGAAATCTCGGTCTTCTGTTCCTCGGCCCGATCATCCTGAACATCCTTGCCTTCCACCACTTCGTGGCAGGGGATGGCATCTTCCAGCCCATGCTCATCGGCATCAGCCTGCTTGCCGTCTTCCTGCTCTGGGCCGAACGCAAGGCGTGGGCAGCCCTGGTACATTGAGCGACGGCACAGATGCTCGAAGAGTGTCTGTGCAGAAATCGTGAATGACGAGCGGATTCTTCTGGTGACATTGAGGCTGCATTTTTTAATATCTCTCGAATGAAACTGGTCGCTGCCTGCTGGCTCCTCCTGCTGCCATGGGCGCAGGCGCAGACCCTGCGTCTGAACTGGAAGCCGCTGGATTTTCAGCCGCTCCATTCGCTGCCATGGAAAGACACGGAGTTGAATGAGGTGCCGAAGATTGTTGAGCGCATCTTTCGTGAACCGAATGCCGCCATCCGCTATCCTGTGCTGGCGGAGTATCTGCGCCAAGTGCCGATGCTGCATTTTGCGGCTGCATTCGATGTAGCGCTGGTGCTGGAGGGAACGCAGACGCCGAATGAACTCGTGGCGCTGATGCTACGCATCTGGGCGCAGCGCGATCCGCAGGAGGCGTGGGAGCGGGTGCAGGTGCTGGCCCGGCTCGTGGGTTTCGAGGAAGGAGTGCTGACCTACGATTCATGGAACGACCGGCCCAAAATCCAAGTGCAGGACCGCGCCGCACTGCGTGCATCCCGCTACTGGCTGGGCCGTCATGCGCTGCTGACCTTTCCCATCGGCGTGGAGGCATCCGAGATTCCACAAACGGAAAAACTACGCCTACTGAAAGCCTTTGCTGACCTTTGGTTTGAGAAGTTTCAATGTTGGCCCGGAACGAGAGCTGCCGCCTATTCCAGTGATGAGCAAAGGCTGACGGGCATGTTGTGCGCCGGATCGTATGACCAGATTCGGCAAGGGGTGATGAGTTCGTATGAGGAAATGAACACCGCCGCCTTTGAGGTTCATCTGCGGCGCTGGCTTTTTGAGCATCCTGAGGAGGGGCCCGAGATCATGCAGCGTCTCCTGCATCGACACTGGACCGCAGGTCCTGTGGCTTCGACACCCGAACAAAACACATCCGCTTCCAGAGACCTTCTGCTGTTGTGGTCCCAGTCGGATTCCAAGTCTCTCCTGGCATGGTCTGACTCGGTGGAACAGACGATGCCCGAGACAGCATGGCTGGCCCGGTGCATCATGATGTCCCAGGTGGACAATGCCACGCGCGACCGCTGGATTTCGACCATTAGCCCGAAAGAGATGGCAGACCGCCTGCATGTCCTTGCTCCGTGGAATCCTGAACTGGCCATGGAATGTGCCATTCGCGCCAATGATATTGATATGATTCAAGATGTGGCCATGACCGCAGTGTATGGTTTTGGTAGCACCCCAAGGAACAGATCCCATGCTGGACTGGGCTTTATCCATTCTTTCGACCTCCATCGGCTGCCCAAAAAAATGCGCGGCCAAATCTTCGAGGAGGCATGCACAATGATCATGGAACAGTGGCAAGACGTGGATGTCGGCGAGGCGGCGCGCTACGGCTTCCGCACTCTGATGCAGCAGGACTGGCCGCCGAGAAATGAGGTGCTGCTTTTTTTGGGTGGCGATGACAAGTACCAATACGAGGGCGGCATGACAGACCGCACCTTTTGCGCTCTCCGTGTTTGGGCGGTCATGCAGCCGGATGTGATGCGCACGTGGATCGGCAAGCAGAAGGGGGCCGACGCCCGCAAGGCACTCACCTGGCTGCTGGAGCATCCCTGGGGCCATGATGCGGAGGAGGCCAAGGGCGGGGAGAAAGCGAAGGAGTAGCGGATGGCCGTCCGTCCGCCGCCCTGCCGCTTGCATTGGGTGGTTTTGCCGTTATGGCATTCGTTCACGCGCTCAGGATGGCAGGGCTGGACCCCAGGTACTCCCGGTTTCTGCGCCGCTGTGCTTTGACTGATCGTATCCCCACCATGCCCACTGCTGAACTTCCGCCGCTCTCCGGCGACATGACCATGAGCCAGGTGCTCCAGGCCTACCCTGGGGCGCAGCGGGCGTTGTTTGCGCGCTACCACATCGGCGGCTGTCGCAGTTGTGGCTTTCAGCCCGCTGAGACGCTGGCGCAGGTGTGCGAGCGGAATGAAAACATCCCCGTGGGGGAAGCCGTGGCGCACATTCAAGAAAGCCACCAGGGTGATGCCTCGCTGCAAATCTCCCCGCACGATCTGGAAGTGCTGCTGCGCAATAAGCCGGATCTTGTGCTGCTGGACGTGCGCACGCGGGAGGAGCATGAGGCGGTGAAGCTGCCCGGTGCGCGGCTGCTGACGCAGGAGCTGGTGCAGGAAATCTTCACCAGCGGTGACAAGACGCAGACCGTGGTGCTCTATGACCACACGGGCTCACGCTCGCTGGATGCGGCGGCTTACTTCATCGGCCATGGCTTTGGCGAAACGAAATGCCTCACCGGCGGGATCGATGCCTACAGCAGTGAGATTGATCCAAGCCTGCCGCGCTATCGTATCGAAATCGAAGATTGATGAAACCGAGAAGAAACCATTCCAGCCAACTAGACACCTGAAATTTGAAATGACGCTGAAGGATCGAGGACGAGAACGAGTAGGAGGACGAGGACGAGTCTCCGAAGCACCTCATCCGACGTTCGATATTTAACAGCCGACATTGAACCACGACCATGGACGAAGCCGCACTCCAGCAAGCCCTCACGGACACCCAGAACCTCGGCGAAATGCCCGACGCCGATGCCGTGGGCACCGTCGGCAGTCCTGACTGCGGCGACATGGTGCGGCTGTGGATCAAATACAAAGAGAAGGACGGCAAGAAGGTCATCGACAAGGCCAGCTTTCAGAGCTTCGGCTGCCAGACGGCCATCGCCGTGGCCAGCATCGCCACGGAATTGATTCGCGGCAAAACGAAGGAGGAAGCGCTGTCCATGTCTGCCGAGGAACTCAGCAAGCCGCTCGGCCCGCTGCCGCCCATGAAGATCCACTGCGGCCAGATGGTCGAAGGTGCGCTGCGTGCTGCGCTGGAAGCCGAAAACAAACCCGCAGGCGCTGCCTCCCCTGCCCCCCTCGTGTCCGATCAATCCGGCACCCTGGCCGATGCGCTCAGCGCTGCTGGCAAGACGCAGGGCAAAATCAAAATCGTACTGACCACTTAGCCTCCTGACCTTCCAGAGTTTACAAGGGCTGAACCATCGTTGACGGTGGTTGACCGTTGTTGCCCCTGCCAGAGCGCCGATTTCCCGAGGGCTGCAGCCTTCAGCTTCACCTATCTTCCTCTTTTGTTTCCGTCATTCGATATTCTAAATTCGTCATTCCTCCTTTTCCCCCATGCACTCCTCCCTTGAACTCAAACGCGAAGTCGAAGCCGTCCAGATTCCCAGTGGCGATCTGATCAAACTGCCGCTCGGCATGAAGGTCATCATCACCCAGTCGCTCGGCGGCACCTACACTGTGGCCACGGACTTCGGCCTGGCCCGCATTCAGGCTGGCGATGTGGATGCCCTGGGCATCGACCCCGAAGCGAGCAAGAAGGAGCAGGACAGCAGCTCCTCGAACATCCCTGGCGATGTCAGCGATCTCGAAGGCCAGGTGTGGAACCAGCTCAAAAATGTCTATGACCCGGAAATCCCGGTCAACATCGTCGATCTCGGCCTCGTCTATGACTGCAAGGTCGAAGCCGATGCGGAAGGCAAGAACAAAGCCGTGGTGAAGATGACCCTCACCGCCCCCGGCTGCGGCATGGGCCCCACGATTGCCGCCGATGCGCAGAGCCGCATCATGACCATCGAAGACATGGACGATGCCGCCGTGGAACTCGTCTGGGACCCTGCGTGGAATCAGGGGATGATCAGCATCGAGGGGAAGATGAAGCTGGGGATGATCTGAGGGTGGCTGGAGGATAGCCCTCTGGGCTGTCAGCGGATCGAGGCTTCCAGCCTTCGGATTCGGATCAAAGACGGGACGCCTCGATCCGTCAGACAGGCGGGGACACCTATCCTCCGAACAGCGTGCGGCTTTCCCCTGCTTGCTCGATGATGATGTGGTGCCATCTCCACGTACTCCAGTAGCCATTAGTCGAAGCGATCTGTTCGCCCGCCGGTTTGCGCCTCTGACTGCGGTGCCGGAGCGTGATTTGAGCGACATTGTGAACGAAAACCGTGGCGACGCATGACCGTCACGGTGCCCGCGCGAACGCGACAGCGTCTTGGAGTGCGGTGACAGAGAGGCAAGGCGCAAGCCTGCCTCGACGGCACCGCTTTCGCGAGGTGTAGGAGGTTCTGTGGCCTAAGCCCACCCAGCAGCCTGCGAAAGCGGCGTCGCGCCTTGGCTTGCCGCACGCACTCCAAGACGCTTCGCGCTCGCGTGGGCGCTGGGGCTTCCTGTCGCGAATATCCATCTGCGTGTGAGTTTGAGCCTGTATCGTGCAGAGGTTTCGACTGCATGGTTGCGGCTCAGTAAAGGAAGTTGCTCATGGATTTCGGAGGCCATCGGGCGTTTGGACACGGGTGACGCGCGGCGGGGTTCCATGCAGACGCTGCTGGTTAGCTTGGCGTATAGCGGAGGACGTGGGTTTGCTTCCCGGCGCTGGTGGAGCTAACCCCGGGCGGCGCTCGCTGAGGCTCGCTTGCCCGGGGCTACGTTATGCCGCCCATTCAGGGCTTATGAGAGCGGTGGGAGGAAGGACGCATACTTGCGTAACTGCGTCATAACCTCCTACTAAATGCCAGGCATTTTTTATTTTAAAGGCGGGACGCCTCGATCCGTGAGACAGGCGGGGACGCCTATCCTCCGGTTACTTGGAGAATGTGATCTGATCGAGATCGCGGGCGGAATGCAGGATTCTCAACGCCTCAATGCCGGAATCGATGGGGCGGAAGTAGAAGCAGTAGTTGCCAAAGGGATAGCTGCGACAGCCTTTCGAGAGTTCAGGACGTGGACGTCCGATGGTCTTCCACTTGCCGAGGTATTCCAGCTTGTCGCGCATGCGCTGCCAGAGCCTGTCGGCTTGGAGAACACTGTCCTGGGCAATGTAGTCCCAAATCTCGTCCAGGTCGCGGTCAGCCAGCTTTGAGTAGGTGACGTTCACCATGGGGCTTTATCTGGCGGCCTGACGAGCAGCGTATTCCTGGTGTCGGCGTGCGAGTTTAGCGTCCCAATTGATTTGAATGCCTTCGCCTCGATCCAGCGAATCAGCCGCTTCCTGGATGTCCCGGCGGAGCGCTTCGAGCTTGAACTTGTCCGCCGCACCGATGTTGGTAAGGTCTGGCGCTGTCTCTTCGACCTGAAGAAGCCGCAACGGGTATTCCTGCTGAAGATCAGTAAAAAGCTCCAGAACTTCATCAGGGGCAAGCTGGTCAATCTCCTGGCGGATACGTTCGACTGTGGAACTCATGTTGGGTGTATTATAGCAAGCGTCGGCCTATTTGTCGAGGGAGGCGTGAACCTTCATTCTTTGAACCATGACATCATAGGCACCCGATTCAATTTGATGAATAAAAGCCTCCCTCGCAGATAATTTGCCGAAGATGCAACCGGACGCGATCCGAACTTCGGACGAAGGAGAAAGGCGAGCGGCCAATGACTGGCACCGTTGGGGGGCCAGGTGGCGAAGTCCTAGCAGTGCAAACATCTGCCCCTGTGGGGTGCCGTGCTCAAAGGCCCAGGCGAACAAGTCGGCTGCCTTCGGGCTGAAAAAAACGTGTTCAAACATGATGTCCGCCGGAGATGATGCCGCCGCAATGCCGGTGCCGCCAAAACAGAACGTATCGGCCTGGGCGATGCGGACCATGGCGTTGAGTTCATCGCTACTGGCAGTCGCATACTTGGACTTGATCCAGCCAGGAATGGTCTGAACGCCTGCAATCGTCATGCCGAGAATCGCACAGAGCATGACGACGAAGGTTTTGGAGGGGACGGTCATGGCGCGTCTTGCGGCGGAATGAGAAGAACGTGTAACGTTAAGGCTTTCGTTTGATTTCTGCCAAGTTGTTTTCAAAGGGACATGGCGCTTGAGGCCTGGGTGGAGTGGGCGCGCTGACCGACGGACAGGAGTGTCCATCGTACACCTTCCCCTGCCCTCCCGCTCTCATGCGTTGGAAAATGAAGCTTTGCTGGACACTGCGGACTCCTCCGCTAGGCATGAAGGCATGGCTTCATCAGGCGGCAAACTTTTCATCACCGGTCATCAGGGTCTCGTTGGACGCGCGTTGTTGCGTCATTATGCAAACAAGCCCGAATGGCAGATCATCACCCGCACGAAGGCGGAGCTGGATCTGCGCGACCCGCATGCCACGGACGCCTTTTTTGCGGCGGAAAGGCCGGATCAGGTCATCCTTGCGGCGGCCACGGTGGGTGGGATCAAGGCCAGCTACACCCATCCGGTCGATTTCCTGCTCAATAACCTGCAGATCCAAAACAGCGTGCTGTCGGCGGCGCATCGCTTTGACACGAAGAAGCTGCTCTTTCTTGGCAGTACCTGCATCTACCCCAAGGTGGTGGAAATGCCCATCCGCGAGGACAGCCTCATGAGCGGGCCGATGGAGGAAACCAATGCGCCGTATGGGGTCGCCAAGATCGCGGGGATCAAGCTCTGCCAGGGCTACCGCCACCAGCATGGCCGGGACTTCATCTGCGCCATGCCAGCCAATCTCTATGGCCCTTATGACAACTTTGACCCTGAGCATTCGCATGTGCTGCCCTCGCTGATCCGCCGCTTTCACGAGGCCAAACTGCACCACAAGCCAGACGTCACCCTCTGGGGCAGCGGCACACCGACGCGCGAATTCTTGTTTGTGGACGATCTTGCCTCCGCCTGCGCCTTCCTGCTCGAAAATTACAGCAGCCCCGACATCATCAACGTCGGCTGCGGCTGGGAGATCAGCATCCGCGAGGCGGCGGAGATGATCCGTGACATCGTGGGCTACCAAGGCGAAATCCACTGGGACACCACGCAGCCAGACGGAAATCCGCGCCGCCTGCTGGACGTGAGCCGCATGGAGAGCTTGGGCTGGAAAGCCAGGACCGACTTCCGCGCCGGTGTGTCCCACACCTACCAGTGGTTTCTTGACAACCGGGCCACTGCCCGTGTGTGATCTCGCGGCATGAAGTCTAGCTGGACACGCCAGCACAACAATGCCAATTGAGGAACCCATGGCCATCCAAGCTTTCCGCCCCGTACTCATCACCCGCAATACCTGTCGCATCTGCGGCTCACGCAGCCTGACGCCCGTGGTCAGCCTTGGGGATCAATTCATCGGTGGCGTGCTCGCGAGCGCTGATGGCAGCGCGCTCATCAAGCGCAAAGTCCCACTCGACCTCGTGCGCTGCGACCCCTCCCAGGATGAAAACGCCTGCGGTCTGGTGCAAATGCGCCACTCGGTGCCGCCGAAGGTGCTCTACCACCGCTACTACTACGAGTCCGGCATCAATCAGTCGATGATCGACAACCTCACGGGCATCACCCAGCTCGTGGAGCAGACCGTTTCTCTGCGCGCCAAGGACATCGTGCTCGACATCGGCTGCAATGACGGCACGCTGCTCTCCAGCTACCAGACCCAGGGACTGCGCCACATCGGCATTGACCCTTCGGACGTGGCCCTCAAAGCGCGCGCCAAAGGCTTTGAAGTGGTGAACGACTTCTTCACCGCCCGCGCTTTCAAGAGCGTACACACCACGGAAAAGGCCCGTGTCGTGACCAGCATCTCCATGTTCTATGACCTGGAGAACCCCCACGCCTTTGTGCAGGACATCGCCGATGTCCTGGCCACCGACGGCATCTGGATTCTGGAGCAGAGCTATCTGCCTGCGATGCTGGACATCAACAGCTTCGACACCATCTGCCACGAGCACTTGGAGTACTACTCCCTGGCCGTGCTGGAGCGCCTTTTTGGCGATCACGGCCTTGAAGTCATCGACGTGCATCTCAATGACGTGAACGGCGGCAGCTTCCGCCTCGTGGTGGCCAACGCTGGGCAGGTCAAGCCTTCCGCTGAAGCCGCCGCCCGCGTGCAGGAACTGCGCATCCGCGAGTTCGAGATGGCCCTGGACTCCGACGCGCCTTACGCCGTTTTCCGCGACAACATCGAGCGCATCCGCACCGACCTCACCGCCTTCCTCAACAAGGCCAAGGCCGAGGGCAAAGTCGTCCACGGCTACGGTGCCTCCACCAAGGGCAGCACCACGCTGCAGTTCTGCAACGTCACGTCCGACCTCGTTTCCGCCATCGCTGACCGCAACCCGATCAAGTGGGGCAGCTACACCATCGGCACGCACATCAAGATCATCTCCGAAGAGGAATCTCGCGCCGCCAAGCCCGACTACTACCTCGTGCTGCCCTGGCACTTCATGCCGGAGTTCCTCAAGCGCGAGACGGACTTCCTCGCCCGTGGCGGCAAATTCGTCGTGCCGATGCCGCAGGTGCATCTGGTGGGTTGACCGTAGTGCAAGCGTCCCGCTTGCCGCATGGAATGGCGACAACTCGTCGCCACTCCATATTCGGTTGAATCGCAGGCCTGGCTCGCTCGTCTAGTTCACATCCATGGACGACCCGCCCGAGCCAATGACCAACAGCGCTGCGCTGCGCCGCCTGCTCCTGTTCGCACGCGGGCACTGGCGTATCGCTGCGTGGCAGTTTGCACTCGCTGCCGCTGGCACCTCGCTCATCTTCGTCTTTCCTGGCGTCGTGCGCTGGTTCATGGATGAAATCATCCCGGAGAAGCGCAGCGATCTCATCTGGCGTGCCGGTGGCCTCGCGCTGCTGGCCTTCACTTTGCGCGAGGGCTTGTTCTACTGCCGCACGCGGGTGAACTGCACTTTTGAGCAGCGCATGATCACCGATCTGCGCAGTCAGTTGCACCAGAAAATCGAACTGCTGCCGCTGCGCTGGTTTGACCACCAAAGCACCGGCGACATCCTCACCAAACTGGCCGATGACGTACCTGCCACCCAGCGGGTGATCCTGGAGGGCATCGAGCAGGGGCTGACCGCGCTGCTGCAGATCCTTATCACCGCCATCGTCATGCTCGTGGCGGATGCGAAGCTCGCGCTCATCGTCCTGGCACCCACGCCGTTCATCGCCGCCGGTGGCTGGATTTATTCGCGCTGGGTCTCCCCTCGCGCCACTGCTGCGCGAGAGGCCACCAGTGCGCTCAATTCCACGCTGCACGATACCATCACCGGCATCCGCCAGATCAAGAGCTACACCGCCGAAGAGATGCGGCAGGGTAAATTCCTTGCCGCCAGCCAGGCACTCCAGGACAAGCAGACGCGTCTCATGGCGGCCTGGGCCTTTTATGCGCCGTCCATGACCTTGCTCGGGAACGGGGGCCTGGTGCTGCTGCTCGCCGCCGGTTCCTGGTGGTGTGTGCAGGGTGCCATGACACCCGGCCAACTCATGGAATTCCTGCTCCTAGTCGGCTTCCTCTACGAGCCCATCTCCCGTCTGCACGGCGTGAATCAAACGCTGCTCAACGGCCTCTCTGCCGCCAAGCGCGTCTTTGCCATCCTCGACCGCGAGACCGCAGAGGACCTGAATGCGGGCCAGACCCTCGACTCCGTGCGGGGCGAGATCGAATTCAAGGCGGTCAGCTTCAGCTATCGCGCCGACAAACCCGTGCTGCAGGACATCACGCTGCGCGCCGCGCGGTACCAAACCATCGCCATCGTCGGAGCCACCGGTTCAGGCAAGAGCACGCTCTTCCAACTGCTGACGCGTTTCTACGATCCGCAGAGTGGTGCCATCACGCTCGATGGCACGCCCATTCAAAACCTCAGCCTGCGCTGCCTGCGCCAGTCCCTGGCCTACGTCACGCAGGAGGCCTTTCTCTTTGCCAGCACCGTGCGCGACAACCTCCGCATGGGCAAACCCAGCGCCACGGATGAGGAACTCTGGACCGCGCTGCGCCAGGCCTGCGCCGAAGACTTCGTGCAGCGCATTCCCGAGGGACTGGATGCCGAAGTGGGCGAGCGCGGTGTGCTCCTCAGCGGTGGCGAGCGCCAGCGCCTCGCCCTCGCCCGCGCCTTCCTCAAAGACGCCCCCGTGCTGCTGCTGGATGAAGCCACCTCCGCCATCGACGTGAAATCCGAGCAACTCATCCAGGCCGCGCTCGGCAAACTGCGCGCCAACCGCACCAGCCTCATCATCGCCCACCGGCTCAGCACCATCGTGGCGGCGGACGTTATCTACGTGCTGCATCACGGCCGCATCCTTGCCTCTGGCACCCATGCGGAACTGCTGCAAAGCTCTGCCTACTACCGCGAATTGACGGCGCTTACTTTTGAACATAGCGAGGGAGCGGGTTGAGGCTGAGCTATACCGCGTCCGGGGCCTAGTGGCGCTGCGCTGAGCAGGGTGTCGCCAATACCGACTCCTCCGCCGGCAGTTCAAGGCCAAAAGCGCTCAGGCAATAGCATCCCCAATAGTGGCACCATTCACATCCGCATCGAATTGCAGAATCATGGCACATCAACTCTTGGAAAGCCGCAGCAGGGCGATGAGCCCCTCCTGGATGACCAGCTCCTGCGCTGGAATGAGATCAGGGTACTTCGGGTTCGAGGCACGCAGAAAAGACACTCCGTTTTGCACGATGAACCGTTTCAGGGTCGTCTCCCCGTCAATAAGCACTGCCACAATATCGCCATGCTTCGCCTCGCGGAACTCCACGATGACGATGTCGCCCTCCAGAATGGCCGCATTGCGCATGGAGTCGCCCCGGACCTTCAGGGAAAAGGTGCGGGCGTTTTTGGGCAGTCGGAGGATGGTGGGGTCGATGTCGATGCAGCCGTCCACACCCGCCCCTCTTGTAGTTCCGCCCTGCCAGCGATGATGCTGCCCAGCAGTGGAATCTGATGGCGGATCCACGAGCGGGACTGCGACAGCCAAAGGAGGTTCAGAGTGTGGCGCTGGCATGTGGTGATCACGCCCCACTCCACCCTCTTCTTTAGAACAGTGTTAATTGCGGATTTGCTTCATTTTCAACAGGGACCGGCTCGCCCGTCAGTCGGGGGGGCGTCCGGGAGACTTTGCCCTCCTTTTTGACCGGGCCAGAATGTAAGGTCGCATCGTCGGTCCTCAAACTCTTCAACTGCCCCCCCCCCGAGCGCAACCACCACTTCAGCACCAAAAAATGCTATCTTTGACTTCAGAGTTCGGGGTTAACGCGTCTTTGGAAGCAGGGTGCGAATTGCAATCCGCATTTACTATTAAGCTACCTTTCAGCCCCAAACCTCTCATCCCCCAACCGCTTTGCTGGCCGCTGCCGCTACCGCTTTCTCCCAGTGGGTTTGCAGCAGCGCCGCAAGATCTGGTGCTTCATGGGCTGTGGCATGCTGTAGCATCAAGTGCCAGGTTAATGGGGACAGCTTGGTGGAGTCTAGGGTGGCTAGCTTGCGGATGAAGGCGGTGCATTCGGTGCGGGCATCGGTCGCATCAAGCCAGTCGGTTGCGGCGGCGGCCCAGTCGGCACTGTCCGCTGGCGGCAGTTGGCCGATCATGCCGGAGAGTTCGGCGGGTGTGACAAAGCCCGTTTTGACGGCTGTGGCCAGGAGGGTGGAGCGCACCATTCTGTTCTGCGCGATCTCATTTAGAACCCGCCATTTTTCAGGCGCATTCAAGCCGCAAAGGCCAGCCGATTCGAGCACGCGCGGCAGGGTTTGCACATTGCAAGTCAGTCCGCTCAAGCGCTTGCGTGCAGACTCGGCACCTTTGGGCGTGCCAATAGCGAGTGCCAGACGCACTCCGAGCGCCGTCCCAGCATCATCGCTCTGAATGTCCGTGATGACGGCGCGCAATTCATCCCACATGGACAGCAGCACTGCAGGTGGCAGAGTCTTCTGCGCCAGGTAGTGGTCGATGATGAGGCCAGCAGTCTGGCAGGGGTGTATTTCCCAGAGGCGCGGCGATTTAAAGCCGGGAGGGCGCATTCTGGCCATATAGGGATCGGTGCTTTCCAGGGCGTCTTCGGCGGCGCAGGCCTTGACGATTGCCGCAGTCAATTGAGTCCATGGCTGGCGATTGGCGGCATGCAGAGCTTCAGCCGCAGCCCACAGGGTGAGGGTTCTAGCGCGCCGCCGGGCGTCCCGATAGGCCTCCGAGCTGCGCCGAATTTCCGCCGGCAATCGCATGCCCGCCTGCCATTCAAGAATGATGGGATGCTGGCGCAACAGTGGCAGCAGTTCGGCCAGGAAATCCTCGGCGTAACCAGGCACACGTAGGAAGCGGTTCAAGGCGGTCACCTCATTGGGCTTGCTGAGATCCAGCAGCGCCAGGCACTGTTTGACGCGCTCGGCTCGCGGCACCTTTGGCGCGTCAGCGGTGGCATCCGGGAGTGCGGCCAGCACCAGGCTGGCGGTGAGTTTTGGCAGTGGATCATCCGCAGCGTGGCTGAGGCTGGCCAGCCAGGGCTCGTCTTGGCGGGTGAGCTGCGGCAGATCTTTGGCGTCATATTCCCACGAGGTCTGAGGCTCATCCATCTTCTCATGGAAGTAGAGCGGCAGCGAGTCTCGCACGGCCTGCGGCACATTGGCGGCGGCACGCCATTCCTCCAACAGAACCTCCAGCGGCAGCCGCGATTTGGCGGCGGCGGCCTGCATCAGCTCCACGCGGCGCTCCTGCCTGCCTGCACGTTGCAGCGCGGCCAGCAGCGGCCGGATGACTCGCTGACCGAGGCCGACTTCAGATCCTGCGGACCAGCCCAAATGATAAGTGTTGTCCTGATGCATCCAAAGAGTGAGCGCCGCAGCAGCTTCATCTGCCGCCGCGCTAAGCGGCGCATCGACCTCAACCTCATTCAGCCATTTCAAGGGGTGATTAACCAGCCGATCTTCCAGGAAATCGCGACTGTTGATCAACGGCTGCAATGCCAATGCCTGCAGAGCACGGACACGGAGTGGCGCAGGAGGAGGGGCGCTGGACTGATAGATCGCTGTAAGCAATGCTGCATTAGCAGTGAACTCATCATTGTAGAAATCGATGGGTAACGTCAGCACAGGGGCACGGGTGCCAGTGAGCGTGGCTTTTCTCGATTGCAAGACACCCTGACTGGCCCAGGCCAGCGTGCTACCAGGCAGGCGCTCCTTGGCGGTCTCGGCCAGTTGCTTCAAGTCTGGCATGCTTGGTGGATAGAGTTCCAGAATTTTCAGCGCCAGCAGCGCCTCGCCATGATCCTTGGGTGGCAGCATGCCCATGAAGAGAGCCGAGAGCTGCGCCCCATTCATGACCGTCTTCTTTGCTCCACCGAAGAGGTTGTCGGCCATCGAGGTCCAATTGGAGCAGAGCAGTGTGCTGGTAAACTGCCGGGAGTTTTGCAGCAGAAAACGGAGGACCAGCAGTTTCAGATGACGTCGGCTGTCGTCATTGCTTTCGCTGATGACGGTCACTCTGCCGTTTGAACGGGAGCCGGACATATCGCCTGCAGCATTCAGCAGCACCAACCCCAGATGTTCCTGGAGCCAGACCTCGGTGCTCAGGTGCGGCGCAACATTCGGCAGTTCCCATTTTTCGGCAGCCAGTGCTTTCACGCCGGCCGCCATCACGGCGGGCGTCTGCTTGTATCCTGCCTGTAGCAGGCGCAGAATCATAGCTGCCAGCGGTTGAAGTCGCTGCTGCACATCCTTTGTCGGATCGGAGGCGGGAATGCCAGCGCCTGACAGCCAGCGCCGTGCCAGAGCTTCCAGCTCGGGGGGCACCGGGGCCGGTGGCAAAAGATGCAAGACGCTCTGGGGCGGTGCCGCTTGCACCGCCACTTCCAGGCTTGGCTGCAATGCCCCCAGCGCGGCTGTCAGCGCGGCGCGACGGGTCGTTGAGGCTTTCTGCAACTGGGCGCGGCAGGGAGCCAGTGCGGCTTCAATGGCCGCCACGGGAATGTCCTCATTGTACCCGCGCTGGCAGGCCAGCAGCAGCAGCGCCCGGCCTACGGTGGGCTGCTTGGTCTGCTGCTCCTGCAGCCAGGCGGAGGCCGCTGTTTTGAAGTGTGAGTCTAGGCCGCAAGCTTTGGCAAACTCCCACACCGGAGCCAGCCCGTCGTGGGGCAGCAGCCAGCGTGCGTCAGGCACCGCCTCGTCATCGAGCAGCGTGCTCTTCGCCAGCCAGTCCTGCCAGAGCCCTTCATACCCTGGATACCAGGCCCTGGTGCGTGATCCCATCATCAGCCAGGCCAGCACCCCAGGGTGCTGCGCCAGCCCCGATTCATGAGCCAGTTCAAGATTCGTCGGGAACAGCTCGGGGGCAGCGGTCATGGTTTCCATGAGGTAGTAGGCCCACCGACACTCCTGGTAGGGCATGCCACCACCTTCCAGCGGCCAGCCCTCCCACGCGCCGCTCCAGGTCATTCGCGAGGGGTGTTTCAGCGCAGCCTGCATTTTTTCCCGGCTGTACTCACTGCCCAGCAACACGCGCAGCAGGTCGCGAACATCCTGCGGCGGGTTGCTCTTTTTCTGGCTGGCTCGCTGACGCAACCAAGCGAGTGCGATGGGAAGCTGGTTGTTTGGATTGCTGCGACCGTTGAAACTCTCCTTCATACGCGTGATTTCCACCCAGAGCGCTGCTGGAATGTGGGCCTTTTTATGCGCCGCACACCGAAGTATCCACAGCGCGCAGCTTGCCGTCCGTGAATCGGGGTTGGCCAGCACGAGCGCCGCTGCTGCCTTGGGAAAATCCGCCACCGTGCAAGTGGCGAGCGTTTCCAAGGCATCATAAAACCCTCTCGCTTCCGGTTCGATCGCCGCGCGGATGATTTGGCTCTGCTCCTGTGGCAGCTCACCATGCTCCCCGCGTTGCTGAGCTTGGTCGAGGAGGAAGGCCACCGCGTCCTGCCACACCGGCGCGGCCTGCCACCGCTCGGGGGTGCTGTCGGGTGCGGAAGGCAGAATAATGCGCCGGATCGAGTGCGGCCTGGCTTGAAGATGGGCCAGTGCCAAACGGGAGAGTTCCTGCGGCGGTAGGCCCTCGCCGAGTTGATTCACCGCCACCAGCGCCTGAAAAAAGCCGACATCCGTACAGCCGGGAAAACGGCGCAACGCGGCGACCAAACGCGGCTTCACCTGTTTCTCCGCTATTTTATATTGGGCGATTTCCCCTGGCGGTAGGGTGCGCGGTGGTGTGCCGCGGAAGCCGGGAGGACCACCGCGCGGAAAGCCGGGTGGAAAACCGCGTGCCATGGCCCCTGGGGCTGGCGCGCCACTTTTCGCGGCTGCGGGATCTGCCCAGGCACCTTCATTCCAGCGCAGAATCAGCGCCACCAGCCATTCGGGCACAGGCTGTGCCGTTGTCCAGCGTTCCGCCAGCAGCGCGGCAAGCTGGCCCATTTCCAAAAACACCGGCAACGGCTGTTGGTGGTCATCCAAGCTTTGAGCCCACAGCTTGAGCGCCGCCGTGGTAGCGGCAGGATCTTCTTAGAGCATCTTCCAGATGACATCCACCAGCACAGCGGGCTTTTCCCCCGCCTTGAGACGCGCCAGCAGTTCACGCGGCAGTTCCTTGGGAGTCACGACAGACTTCGGCTCTTTGGCGGTCATCGCATCCCACGCATCCAGCAGCGTCTGAGCCTCGGTGCCCTGGGACTCCAGCACGCCCGGCGGAGCGAAGTGGAAGGAGGAAGGCGTGCGGCGCATGGCTTCGCTGCGTCGGGCTGCCATGCTGATGAGAAGGGGGAGTTGCTCGATGGATTTCTCCCGCAAGGGTTTCAGCACCGTTTCACCCAGCCAAGCCTGCTGCGCAGCAGTCAGCAGACAGCGCGTGACATCCAGGATTTCACTCGCATCACCATGGGGCGGCAATTGTTGGCCGGGGAACACCGGCCCGCCCATGTCGGTGGGGTGTCGTCTTGTTTCCAAGGCGAGGTCAATGCCCGTGACTTCCGTGCAGTAGGCCAGCGTTTGAGTCAGCATTGGTCCGGCAAAAAACGTGCGCAGGCCATCGGTGCGAGTTTTGGGCTCCAGGGTGGGGTGTCCTGCCAGGCGGAGTTCCAGGGGCAGCATCCAGGGCTGGTCCACTTTGCGCCGTCGCAGTTCCTGTAGAGCCTCTTGTTGCAGACGGCGTAAGTCGGCATCAAGACTCGGGGCTGGGGGCGGTATACGCCGGTTCTGGCCATTGTTCATGGGATACCCTCCATTGAAGTAGGGAGCTCTGGCAGTCGCGGAAAAGGTCTTCACATAGCTTTCGCCCCACTCCAGCTCCTTGGGATCAGCATCTGCCGGCCAGGCTTTCAGCAGGTCCAGCGCGAGCTGCGCCACCTGCATGGCCACCCCTGGCCCAGCCGCCTTCCACCAATCGTTCATCCATGCGGCAGCCTGTTGGCGGTCTGTGGCTAGAAGTTTGTTCAGCCGCCCTGCGAGCTGCTGCTGTCCTTCTTTCGTGGAGCAAGTCAACCGAGCATAGTTGACCAGCACTCGGCCGTTGGGAGGCAGCTTCATGGCTGCGTCCATAAGGCGGTCCGCTAGCGGTTTGACCGATTCTGTGGTCACGCCTGAGGTCACCAGTTGACTCATCACCAAGGACGCCCCATTCAGCCATGAGGAGGTCTCCTGAGGCCATTCTTCCGCCAGCGGCAGCAGCACCTGCAGGAACCAGAGACGTTCAGCATTCGTGACATCCTTTTGCGTCAGCGCCTGGGAACACCACTCACTCAATTGCCGGCCCAACTGCACGGCATCATGCTTCATGCTTTTGCGGGCGAGCGCCAGCGTTGCCTCAGGGGTGGCTCCTTTGGCAAACTGCTGGTGGGCAAAACTCACCAAGCCTTCCACCGCCATGCCTGGATCATCGAGGATCATGGTTCCCAGTTGTTGGATCAAAGTCTCCCGCTCAGCCAAAATTTCCACCGTGGGTGGCGGTGCCCGAAAGGCTCCTGAGGAGTCCGACGGCGACTGCTGCAAGTACTTCAGCGTGTTCGCCACCCAGGTCGGTTTGTAGGATTCCTGCGGGGCATATTTCTCCAAGGCGGCAGCCAGCGGCAGCAGTTTCATCACCAGCTTGCCCCATTGCACACGTCGTTCGATCGAGGCATTTCTTTCCTCGTTGCCAAAGAGCTGCACCAGATCGGACTGGGCACGGTGCCAGTCTTCGAGAGCGAATTTCCTGGCGGACGCGATGATTTTCTCCGGCTCTTTCGCCACATGCAGTTGAGCGGCATCTTTGAAGGCGGCACCAGACATGCCTTGAATCGTCATCGCCTTGTTCACCACACGCACCCAGGCCGCGTGACGCTCCCGCGCGCCCGGTTGTTTGAGCGCCCAGTCATTCGATGAGGCATTGTAGCCCCTCATCCAGGGCATGTCCGGCACCAGCGGGACCTCCTGTACGTTCCCCGACCAGTGAACTCCCAGCACCACCCGCCGCCAATCTTCGATGGGCTGGTGGAAATCACCGGCCACCTGGTTCTTGGGCCAGGCATCGAGTGCCTTCAATATGATGTCCGCGCCTGCCAGTCGGGCCTCCAGGGACTTGAAGGCACCGTTGTCGGTCCATTTCCTCAAGGCGGTGACATACTGCTCCGGGCGGCTGGCACAATGCTTGTCCAGCACGGCCATGATCTGCCGGGATCCAGGAGGCATGCGTACCATCTGGAGGGCCGTATAGGCATGGAATTCATCCAACCAGAGTTCGCTCTGCTGCATCGCCAGCTCCACGCCGGTCAGGAGCAGTTCGTCACGTTTCTTGAGCAGCGGCTGTTTGGCATATTGCAGCGCCGTGCTGCCATAGACTCCGCCATGCCCGGGTTCCATCCCATTTGGCGGGGGCACGGGTGGCTCCGCCAGCAGGTTGGGCTGGATCAGGTCCATGATCCAGTATTGCAGCCATTCGAACCGGGACTCACCCTCCTTGGCATCGGTTTTCATCAACTGTTTGCCCAGTTCGAGCGTGGCGGAGAACCAGCGTAGCCTCAGGTCAAGCTGCCAGACACCGCCGCTGTAGCCGTTCGTTTGGCCACGGCTCAGATGCTTGCCATTGCCAGCTTGGATAAACGCCACCAGCGCCTGCCGCATCTGCTGCGGCTGGCGTTCAGACTGTTTGACGATGTCCCGTGTGATTTTCTTCACGTCCTTGTTCTGCCGCAGCGCCTCTTCAAACTGGGCAAAAATCAATTCGGGTGTGGTGGCGTAGTCTTTGCCCAGCAGCTCCGTGAGCCGTGAGAGCACGGCACGCCGTCTTTGCTGCAGGTCCAGGCTGAGGAGTTTTTCCGCCTCCTCGGGTGTGGCGGAGAGCGGGGGCATCGGGTCCGCCTGGTTATTGCGTCCCAGGGTCAGGACGCGGATGATTTGGCTGACCGGTTCCGCCATCTCCTCGGGCTTGAGATTGGACGACTGGTCATGCAGCAGCGCCTCTACCAGCTCTGCGGCAAGAACATGGTGTGGGTTTTCATAGGACTGCACCGCCTTGTCCACAAAATCACGCAGCAGGGAGCGAGCATTGGGCGCATCGTTCAGGGTGCGCGCCACCGCGAGCACTTCATCCATCTTGTCCACGAAGTGCAGCCGGTATCCTGCCCAGGTGGGAAACAACTGCCGGCGCAACTGTGGCAGCGATTCCGAGGCCTGCCACAACTGATCCATCAGTTCACGGCGCTCTTTGTTCAGCGCCAGTTGTTCCGGCGTGTGCTGGTACTGGCCGGTGATCGCGTCCAGCGGGCATTCCCACAAGGCCCAGAGAGGCGGATGCTTCGCTCCGAGAATCTCACCGCCGATGAGTTGAACCAAATTGCTCGACTCTGAGTCCTGGTGGATCTGGCGCTTGGGGTCGTCATAGATGGTGTCGAGCTGCTGCAAGGCCAGCCGTGCCAGCCGGAGCCGCATGCTCCCGTCTTTGAGGTTCAGTCCCAAGCCTGCAAACGCATTGAAGTAAGACTGCTTTTGCTGCGGCTGTGCGGCCAGCCCCTGCTTGATGTATTCCACCAGCACCGATGCTTCCGGCTGCCCGTCCACCAGATGGCGTGTGACCAGTCGGCGCAGCGTCTCGCGCATCCACTCTGGATGTTTCAGGGACAGGTCGCATAACTCTGCGAACCGTTTTTTTCGCGTTTCCAGTTGATCGGCGGTGGCAGGGTTGGTCGAGGGCTGCTGTTTGGGATTGGCATTCTGACGAGGGGCTAATTCTCCGTAGATCGCAGGGGCCACGCTGCGCCCTTCACGGTCATTCACGGCATCGGAAATCAGCGCAAACGTGTCAGTCACCGCCTCACCTCGGGCTTCCTCCGTGGGTGACATGATGGCTGGTTGCTGCCCGGCCAGCCGCACCACCGCCTCGGCCAGTTTCAGCCGTTGAGCGAAGTCCGCCGTCTTCAGGGCCGTTTTTAGCAGGGCGCTCAAGTTGCGATAGGCTTCAGCGGGGGGCAGTGCTTTGAATGCTTCTACCATTGCTGTGGGGTCGCCGCTGGACCGCAGCCGTGCTGCGGCCAAGGCCAGCTTCAGGGTTTGGCTGCCAGCATCCAGCTTGAGCGCCTCAGCACCCCAGGCAACCACCTGCCCCCAGGCCTCGCAGGCCTCTGCCGCATGCACCGCCTGTGCCAGCCGCCGCCAGGTGGGGGATTTGCCTGGATCGACTGCCGCCAGCACGCTCTTGGCTAGGTCATTCTTCCGGATGATGCGCTGCCATTGTTCAAGCTGACCATCGTCTCCCTGCAAACCGAAGAACCGCTTGTCCGCCTCGTGCCGCAGAAAGCGCACCAGCACTTCCACCGCCGGTGCTGTAGGTGAGGCTTGTTGGGGCTCAAGCAGCCATAAGATGTCGTTGGGGGATGCCGAGGTCTCCCGTTCGCCTATAGAGCGTTCCAGGAGGTTCACATACGCACTGTCCATGCCGCTCCAGAGTACCGCTTGAGGTTCTTGCTGCTGTCTTGGCTTGTCACGCAGAGTGTCCGCTTCTGCCTGTAGCCCCAGTCCCTTGTATATCGCCGCCCACAGCGAGCGATAACTCTGCGGTATTTTTTGCAGCCGGGGGAGCAGGTCTTCTGCGATTTTTCGCAGCCGTTTGAGATGAGCCGCTGGAGGAGGTGTGAGCTGCTCAGTGGTCTGGATTCCACGCCGGGACATGCTTTCACGCAAGGAAGGGCGTTCACCATGATAAGTGCCAGCCAGCAGGTAGTCGATCTGCGCCACCAGCCGTTCCTCGGGTATCTTTTGCGCCTGCATTCGTGCATGCAGAAGGTCCAGCGCACGTGGCAGATCCTGCTCCGCTACAGCCAGCCCGGCGGCTGTGAGCACCGCGTCACGATTCACCGGCTGCGCCTGAAGCCATGCTGACACCACCTTTTTCGCACCGGGTTGGTCGCCGCCAAGCAGATGCCACTGCAATTTCAAGCGCCAGTCCTGGATCTTCGATCCAGCAGCTAGGAATGCGGCTTTCTCCTCCGCCTTAATAATCACAGCTTCTTCCCCGTCCTTTGAAGCCATGGAAAAATAGGGCCAGAATTCACTGCCATTCTGGGGCGGCCATGACAGAACGGCAGTGGGATATGTCAGTCGTCTCTCGGCCTGCGCTTTCAGGGAATGGGTTGCATCCGCCGCGTCTCCGGCCAGTGAGGCTGGTCTGGAGGCCAGCGCCGCTTCAGCCTGCTGCGCCGCTGCCTCCCATGCACCCAGCCACAGTGCGCCCTGTATCAGTTCCTGATGTACTCGATGGCGGTCTGGATCGTCAGTGATTTTTTGCGATAGGGAAATTAGCACCTCGATCAACTGGGGTGCCGCTTTGCGCCGTGCCTCCAACGGGATCTGTCCCAGGTCAGATCTCGTTTGAGCGATCAACTCGGCTGCGTCCTCCGGCTTGCCGTGAGCCAACGCCGTCATCACGGCATCAAGCACGGCGGGGTCCTGCGGCGTGACACGCCAGGCCAGCAGTGCCGCTCTCAGCGCGGTGAAGACATGGGTTTCCAAAGTGGCTCGTGACACCTTCAATGCCAGCGCCACCTCGACGGATTTGGGCGGTTGTTGCGTAGCGGCCTGTTGCAGCCAGAGCGGTCCGACCCAGGGCAGATCCAGATGTTTTTCGATCCATGCTGGGTCAAGTGTCAGCCGTGAACGCTGGTCTTTCTCCTGGATGATTTTGCCTGCCACGAGCAGCTCCGGCATCGGCAGTTTTGACGTGCGCGCCTTCTCCACCCATGCCTGGCGCTCCGCTTCGGGCTGCTCGGCCACCATGGCAAACAGATGCGCCATGCCCCAGGCTGCGGCTTGGGATACCGTCTGCAGTGTCAGCAGGGGGCGGGAATAACCGGCCAGTCTGTACTGCTGCTGCGCGATCCATTGCTTCATCGTCAGGGCTTCCTGCTGCATGTTGCTGACGGCCTCCTGCAGTTGCATCCATTCCAGCAGGCCATCCCCAGAGGCGTAAGCTCGGGGACCTCTTCGCATGCTTCGTTCTACTTCCTCATAAAATTCGTCGTCCGGCGTCGGCGAGATTTCCTGCACAAATTCGCCCATCTTCAGGAACACCTCGCCCGCCTTGTTTTGCTCACCAGCGCCTTGCAGCGCCAGTCCGTGAAGAGCCGCCAGTCGGTAATTTGCAGGAAACCGCTGTCGTTGTGAGGCCAAAAAATCTACAGCATCCGCCCACTCGCGCCACGCCATCAGCCCGGCGCTCAGCGTCGTTGCCATGTCTTCACCCAGAGCTTCATGGCCCGCTAGTTCAAACATCGTACGTGTCGCCGCATGCGGCCGCCCCTTGAACAGATCCATGACTGCAATCTCCAAACGCGCAGCCGCCTGCCCATGGGGGGTCGTCATCCCGTCAAGCTGGCGCAGTGAGTCTGCCAAGTAGCCATTGCGCCAAAGCGTCCTGGCCAGATCCATTTTCGTTCTTTCGTTATCGGGCGCTAGGCGTACCGCCTCACGCAAGGGCGACAGGAAGGAATCCCGCTGAGTGAGTGCCAGCGCTTCCCAGCAGTCGGCTTTTTCGCCCATGTCCCATCGCATGGACTGACACCATTGCATCGCCTGATAACCACTGAGTGAGCGCTTCCGGGCGAGCTGTCGCCACCAGGTCTGCCGAGCGATGCTGTCCGCGCATGCAAAATGCGTTTGTATGACCACCTGTTGCATCTCCGCCTCCCTTCTGTTGTTGTAGTTCGCGAGGAAGTGATCGATCAGTTGCAAGGCCGCCGCCTGATCCCGTGGGTCCGCCTTCCATAATTCGAGCAGTTTTTTCAAGCGGGCTTCGCCGTCCAGTTTCTGCACTTCCTCCTGCCAGGCTGGAACTACCGCTATTTTTTCGGCGTCTGCGACCTTGCTCACAGCGGCCATGCGCTGGCGCTCGGTCGGTTGTGGTTCGCTCCCGTCCTCCTCCTGCCAGTCAGTGATCAGCTTCTTTGCCGCAGCGTCTTCCTTCAGCAGGCCGAGCACTTTTTGCGCGGCGGGCGTGGCACCGGCCGCACGCAGGGAGGCAGCCATGCGGCGCACCACGGCGGGCCGGTCTTTAAACTGCTCGGCCACCTCCGCCTCGGTGAGCATGTTCGCCTTGGTCGGGTTGCGATTTCTCATCTGCAGCGCACGGGTCAGCCGCCCCAGCAGTTGCCATTCGTCCTCCGAATTCGGCGGGGTCTCCGCCAGACCTTGCAGCGCTTCCTTCGTGGCCTCCAGATTTTTGCCCTGCTGCAATTCATTGTCGAGTACCACCAGCAGCCAGGCCAGCTTGGCCGGCGCATCCTTCGCTTGGCTCAGGGCTTCTTTGGCGCTGCGTATCGTCTCCGGTGAGGAACCTCGTTCCATCGCCAGTCGTGCCAACAGCAGCTTGAGTTCCGCATCGTCGGGTCTTTTCTCCGCCATGCGCTGCGGCAGTGTCTGCCTGTCTGAACGCTGCCCGCCCTCGGAGGCCAGGCTGTGCAGCAGCAAGACGGCCTCCTGCACGCTGTGCGCGTCTGCCTTGGTCGCATCCATCTCCTCCAGCACCTTCACCGCCTCATCAAACTGCCGCAGCCGCGCCAGCGCATGCGCCATCCCCAATTGCATCAGCGCCGAGGTGTTCTGCGGGTTGGCGCAGGCTTTTTTCCACGCCGACAGCGCCTGCGTCGGGCGCTGCAAATGCTCCTCCACGCAGGCCATAGCCATCCATTCTGGCGCACCGCGCTTCTTTGCCTGCGCGGTGGCATCCAGCGCCTCCTTCAGGCGGTCAAAGCCCGCCTCATCCAGCCACGGCACCAGCGCCTTCGACACCACCTTCGGCGCGCCTGCACCCGACGCGATGCTGGAAAGAGTCGCCGATAAATCCTGCGATCGTAGCGTGGCACAGGCTAGCCAGACAAATCCTAAGGCGATGGAGCGCATTTTTTCAATCATATCAGAATTTAATTCCAAAAAGCTCTGAGTTGCCAAGCATTCAGTTTAAAAACTACCGCCACACAGGCCTCGAAAGCCAACCGCACAAATCTGCCTCAGCACCGGGTTATGAAAGGGCAAAAACGAACATCGCCACAGTTAAAGTCTTCCCCAGTTCCACCACTCCAATAGGATCAAAAACGCCGCCCATCTCTGGAACCCGGGTTCAATTCGTGCAAAACTTCTTCGTGGACACGCCGCTTTGCAAACTACCCCAGGCGTTTAATTCAGGACTTCCCCAGCGCCTTGGCGATTCCCTTGATCACAGACTCCCCTACCCCGCGCCGGCGCATCTGGCGTTCATTCCAGTGCAGGACCAGAGAGCGCCCGAAGTCCTTCATGGGAGCAAACTCGCGCATCACGACATCGTGCTCATCCAGCCCATGAGTTCCAAAGGAGGGCAGCAGTCCCGCGCAGACGCCCTGCACGATCAACTCGCGCACCTGCAGCATCGAATCACACTCGACCACCGGATGAAAGTCTCCCACGGCGGCGGTCATGGCCGCTCGAAAGGTTGCATCCAACTGACCGCCCCCGCCACTGGCCGCGAAGGGCAGTGATTGCCACTCAGTAGGATCACTGAGGGCAGTGGTGGGTTTGCGGCCAAGCAGTTTGCGAGAAGCGCACAGAGTGAACAACACGCGCTTGCACAGCGGCAAACTCGATTTGAGACGCAATTCCTCCGAAATGGCGTCATCGCGGACGATGACAAAATCGAGTTGCCCATCCCGAATGCTCTCCACGAGTTCTCTGCTGCGCTGTGAGGAAAGCCGCAGGGCGGAGTCGCCAAGCAGGCTCCGAATCTTGGACACGCAGGGCACCACCAACCATTCCAGCACGCTCGCGCCGGCCCCGATGCTGAAGGTCCTGCACTGGCCGCGCAGCTTCTTTTGAAACTCCTCCAGGTCCTGAAATTGCGACCTCACGAGATTCGCCAAATTTTCACCAGCTTCGGAAAGCGCCAGAGTTTTCCCGCGTCGCACGGTGAGTTCGGTGGCGAAGTATTGTTCCAACTCCCCGATCTGCCTGCTGATGAGAGCTTGGCGAGTGAGGCTGCCAGGGGCTGCTTTGGCGATAGAACCTTTGTCCGCAAAGGCCAGAAAGTTGCGCAAACGATCCAGGGAAAGACCATTCAGAGGTGGGAGGGCGTCACTCATAACTTACTTTTAAGTAATATATACACCATTTTGCCACATGGTCGATGCGTATGTTTCGGGCGATGATGGCGGTGCAATGAAACCACAATCCTATGACCTGATCGGCGACATCCACGGACAGAACGACAAACTCACAGCCCTGCTCAAAAAACTGGGCTACCAGCCTCACAGCGGAAGCTTCCGCCACTCCGAAGGGCACAAAGTGATCTTCCTGGGGGATTATGATGAGCAACGCCGTTTATATTCAGACCGAGTTGCCCAATCTCACGCTGCCTGAGGGCGCGAATGCCCAAATTACGGCGCTGTGTGATAGCCTAATTTCCACCAAGCACGACGTCATCTCAGAAATATTCGAGTTGTCTGAAGTGATGGAACCATCACCAGCGGACATCCACAATCGTGTTCAAAGGATCGTTATGGGAAACCATCCTGGAGATGAATGCGGTCGTTCAGTCATTGCAAACCACCTCTGAAACCGATGCGAAGTTTTCCATCGGTTGGCTGCTGCTCGTCGAATCGGCCACCAACATCCTGCATCCCTTCAACCGCGCAGCAGAAGCCGCTGATAAATTCCAACAAGCACCATGAAACAAGCGGAACTGCCATTTACCACAGCCGATGAGGATACGAAAGTTGCTGCCATCGACCAGCTTATCCGCAGCGCTCTGAATTACGCCACTAGCGCTGGTTTTAGGGCCTTGCTGGAATTCACACGTCGCCTTCCAGCATACTCTCCCTTCAACTGCCTGCTGTTGCACATTCAGAACTCAAAAGCGCTCTTTGTGGCACCTCCCGAGAAATGGCAGAAACTCAAGCGCACGCTCAAGGCTGGTGCTCGGCCTTTGGTTATCCTTGCCCCCATGCGTCCAGTGCTGTTCGTTTTTGACGTCACTGACACCGAAGGTGGCGAACTGCCCCGCGAAATCTTGGAGGCCATGAAAAGCAGCTTTGACGTGCATGGAGAGGTGACGGAATTAACATTCAGCCGTTTGCGCCGGCTGTGTACGAGAGCGGGAATTACCATCGAGAACCACCTGCTGCACCCAAATCTGGCGGGAGCAATTCAACGAACCAAAACTGGCTACCAAATCAGCCTCAACACCACTCATACCCGCACACAGCAATTCGCCACGATAGCCCACGAACTTGGACATCTTTTCTGCGGGCATCTGGGACGACTCAAGGATGAATGGTGGCCAGAACGCCCGGCGACTCTCGACCTCAAAACGAGAGAACTGGAAGCCGAGGCGGTGGCGTGGCTCGTATGCCAGCGCTTTCGTGTCATGCCTGCTTCCGCCAGTTATTTATCGAGTCACCTTCAAGATGGCACTGCCCTGCCCGTGTTCAGCCTGGATGCCATTCTCGTGGCCGCAGGAGCCATTGAGGAAATGGCCAAGGGTCAACTGCCAGCCCGGTTAAGAGCAAAAAAACGGCAATCCAAGTCACTCACCAAATCATGAGCCTTGACCAAGAAACACTCACCAACGTCGATGACGCCACACAAAAATCGCGTGCCCTCATGGATCACTTGTGAGCTGCCTTGCACGCCGCAACCAATCCAACCGTCAGGGCTGAAATTACAGATGAAATGGGCTATGTGGCAATGTCCTGGCAGGTCCGCCCCGGAGGACTCATTTTCGAACCGACCCACCCAAAAAAGAAAATCGCAAACATTCAACTCTCCTGAACTTACCGCTGAACCCAAAACTCAAAATCCCGCTGAACAGCGGTCAAAACCTTCAACCTCAATGCATTTAACGCAAGAGGTGGCTCGGGACGGAATCGAACCGCCGACACGGGGATTTTCAATCCCCTGCTCTACCGACTGAGCTACCGAGCCTCTGACTTGAAGGGCCGGTATAGGAGCAAGCTCCCATCATGGCGCAACGTGTTTTTCGCGTGTCGTGAAGATTGCTGTGACGACTTATTTTCCCTTCGCGGACATTGCGATGAGTACCCAGCCGATCATGAAGCTCAATCCGCCCAGCGGGGTGATGGCTCCAAGCCATTTCGTACTGGTGTAGGCGAGCACATAAAGCGAGCCGCTGAAGAGCAGGATGCCGACGAAAAACATGCGCCAGGCCCAGACCATGAGCGGTTTGCTGCTGGCTAGCAACGTCAGCAGTAGCAGCACGACGGCGTGGGGCAGATGGTACTGCACGGCGGTTTCCCAATGGGCGAGCTGCCCGGTGGCCACGAGTTTGTCATGGATGGACCCGTGCGCGCCGGATGCGCCCAGGGCAATGGAGAGGAAGCCCACGAGGGCGGAGAGACGAAGGCGGAAGGGGTCGGGCTGCATAAAAAATGACGAATGACGAAGGTAGAATGACGAATGACCGGGGCAGCACAAGGGATTGCTGTTTGCTTCGTGGCCGCTTGGGCATGGTGCGACCAATTTCGTGCTGAGTGGCCTTCGTAGGCCTCCAGAACGAGCTAAAGCTCGGGACTACTTTGCGCCGCCGCCCACCCACCGCGTGCTTCGGCAATTAACTTCGCGACTTGTAGCAGGTCCTTGCTTCCAGGCAGCGACTCGACCCCGCTGGCGACATCGACTGCGAGGGGCTGGGTCTGCTGCACGGCCTGACGGACGTTGTCAGGGGTCAGTCCGCCGGAGAGCAGGATGTGCTTGGCGGGAAACATTTCTTTGGCGCGCACGGCCAGCTCCCACGGAAAGGCATGCCCGCCGCCGCCGTAGGTGCCGGGATTGTAGGCGTCGAGGAGGATCGACTCGCAGGGGAAATCGCCGATCTGCGCGAGTGAGGCGGCATCGCGCACCTGGAGGGCTTTGATGACGTGGATGCCGCGCTGCATGAGGCGCTCCACGTCGGCCGGTGTTTCATCGCCGTGGAGTTGCAGGGCCTGAAACAAACCGCTGGAGATTGTGGAGTCGAGCAGTGTGGCGTCTGGATTGACCAGCACGGCGACGAGAGCGTTCTTAGCTGCCACCGCTTGCAATGAACTGACCGCGACCTCCAGCGGCATGTGGCGCTTGGATTTGGGCCAGAGATTGATGCCGACGGCATCCGCACCGAGCGCGAACAGCACTGCGGCCTGCGCAGGCTGGGTGATGCCACAAATTTTGACACTGCGGCGCTGGGGATCAGGGAACATGGGGCGGCGATGAGAGGGGTGGAAAGGCGAGGCCGCCCTGGCGCTCGGGCAGCAATGAGGCCGTCACGGCCAGCAGCACATCGAGTTTGGGGGGCAGCGGGATGCTGCCACGCACGCGCACATCGCGCTGCAGTTCATGGAAGCGCTGGGTATCCGACGGCTGAATGAGGAAGATGACGGGCGGTGAGGCATGCACGCCGGCATGCACCATGGGGTAGGCCTTGCTGAGCAGGCGGTCGAGCATGTCTCCCGTCATGTCTGGCAGGGGCAGCGAAAACAAAAACAGCGAGTATTCACGCCGCAGCGCCATCTCAAAGGCGCGCTCGCCGCTGGGGGCGTCATCCACCTCGCACACGCGGAAAGCCATCAATGCCTCGCGGATCACGCGCCGGTAGGGCAGACTTTCCTCTGCCAGCAGGATGCGGGGAATGGCAGGTGCCGCCGGAACGAGGGGGAGTTCTGGGGTAGGCTTGGCTACAGGACTAGGCTTGGCGACTGGGGCACGTTTCATGGAAAGCGTGTTCAGCTTTCCGGGTAAACCGCCACGGCCATGACGCCTTCACTGGGCAGCCAACCGACCACTTCCACGCGCTGGAGCGGCTTAGCGGATGATCCCATGCCTTTGCGCACGGTTTCCAAGACCTTCTTCTTGGTGTCCTCAGTCACAGTGGAGCCAAACAATCCGGCGAGATCCGACAGCATGGGCGCGGGCGCACTGACCCCGCCAGCCGTGGTCACGGGGGTGCGGGTCTGGCCGCAGGCGAGAATGGTATCGCGGATGGCCTCCGGCGTCATCGTGCCTGAGACTACCACGAGACGGCGCAGGCGCGTGTCTGCGGTGGCTGCCTGCACGATGGTAGGCGCAGGAACTGCCGCCACGGTACTGACCGGGGGCTTGATCGACTTGGACGGCTTGAGAAAGCCACGCGGCCCGTCGGCATGACTCGCCGCGCCGCTATTCAAAGCCTGCGGCAGCATGGGTTCTTCCGCCTTTAAAGCAGCGGCAGAAACAAGGAAAACAGCGACCAAACGAAAGACGGGAAATTTCACGAAGGCGAAGTTTTTATCATGTCGGCTTCCAAGTGACAATCATAAAAGTGAGAAAGGTGCTTTTGATGGGGCGTGAATTCTCGTCCATTGAGCATTCCGCTCTTGCTGCAAACCGAGGGTCCGAAGTAGGATTCGGTGATGCGCCTCTTTGTTCTGAGCCTGCTTTTGGCATTGAACTGCCCTGCACAGCAGCCGCAGATGGCAGCCAAGGCGGCCAATGCCCATGCACTGGAGTTGTTTCAATTTTTCCGTCAGGCAACGCCGGGAAACTTCTGCTTTTCGCCCTTCAGTTCCCATCAGATCGCCGCACTCCTCATGACGGCGGCGAATGGCGAAACTCAGACGGAACTCGCAGCGCTCGCCCATCAGACCGTCGGTGCCGCCAAGGAGATCGCCGATCTCGAAGCCCTGCGCGCCTCGCTGGCTGGCACGGTGAAGCGCGGCTCCGTGACCATGGAAATGACCCACTCACTGTGGGCGGCAAGCCCGGCCAGCTTTGCACCGGATTTCCTCACCTCCGCCCAGGCCACCTTCGGGGCGACGCTGCAAAAGCTGCCCGCCGACAGTCCCACCGCCTGCGCCGCAGCGGTGAATCGCTGGGTGCGCGAAAAGACCCGGGGCCGCATTGCCCAGATTGTCGGACCAGCCTCTTTTTCAGATCCGGCGCACTCCGTCATCGCGGTGAACACCCTCTATTTGAAAGGCCGCTGGCAGCATCCCTTTGTGCCCAAACTCACCCAACAACGCGCCTTCCAGACACCTGAGCAGGGGGCCATCCTGCTGCCGATGATGCACATGCCGCTGGGAGCCTTTGGCTACGCCGAAGCTGAGTCTTGGCAGTATCTCGATATGCCTATGACTGACCATGAGGTCCGTCTGCTGGTGCTGCTGCCGCGCAACGAAGAAGCCCGAAAGAACATTGAAACGGGGCTCACGCAGGAGCGCTGGGGCGCGATAGGCAACGGACTCGCCGACTGCGACGTGAATCTGGTGCTGCCGAAGTTTGGCTACAGCACGCAGCTCAGTCTCAAAGGGTTCTGGCAGGGACTGGGAGTGAAGCGCTTGTTTGAGCCAGTCACGGCCGATCTTTCCAAGGGACTGCCCAGCGGCGGCTATTTCATCAGCGACGTCTCACACGAAGCGATGATCGAGGTCAACGAACTCGGCGCAGAAGCTTCTGCCGCCACCAGTGCCCCAGCAGATCCGTTCGGCGCCGCACCTCCTGGTACGCCCAGACGCCGCAAGGTCAGCTTCATTGCCAACCATCCTTTCATCTGGGTGCTGCAGCATGATGCCACCGGCTTGATCTTGTTTATGGGGCGTTACGCTGGAGCTTAGCCCCTGCCACGAATGAACCGCCGCCGCCTGCTCCAATCTGCCGCCGTAGCGCTGTGTCCGGCGGCGTGTGCGCCGCAGCACCGTGCTCCCCTGCCCTTTGCGACTCTTACCGATCTCGCGGCGATGCTGAAGGCGGGGCAGACCACGCCGTTGCTGCTGGTGGAGCATTGCCTCGAACGCATCGCGCAGATTGATAAATCCGGCCCGCGCGTGAATGCGGTGCTGGAGTTAAACCCTGCGGTGCGGACTCTCGCCGCTGCTTGCCCACCTGGCGCGTTGCACGGGCTGCCGATCCTGATCAAGGACAACATCGAAACGGCGGATGCCATGCAGACCACCGCTGGCTCGCTGGCCCTGCGTGGGCATAAGCCGCAGCGGGATGCCGCGCTCGTGAGTCGCTTGCGCGAGGCGGGTGCCGTCATTCTTGGCAAAAGCAATCTCAGTGAGTGGGCGAACATTCGCTCGCCCAATTCCACCAGCGGCTGGAGCGCGCGTGGTGGTCTCACGCGCAATCCGCACCGGCTCACGCACAGCGCCAGCGGGTCCAGCTCCGGCTCTGCCGCTGCTGTGGCCGCAGGCTTGGCACCGGCAGCCATCGGCACGGAGACGAACGGCTCCATCGTCAGCCCCGCGAGCGCCTGCGGCATCGTGGGTTTCAAACCCACCGTGGGCCTCATCAGCGGCAGCGGCATCATTCCTATTACCCACTGGCAGGACACAGCAGGTCCTATGACGCTCACCGTGCGCGATGCCGCCCTGCTGATGCAGGTGCTCGCAGGGAATTTCAGCGTCGATTTGCAACCGGAAGCACTCAAAGGCGCACGCCTCGGCGTGGTGCGCGGTGAATGTGGCAAACATCCGCAGGTGCTGGCGCTGTTTGAAACGGCGCTGGAGAAGTTGCGCGCGGCGGGGGCGATCATTGTCGATCCGGTGGAGTTGCCGAACATGGGCAAAGCCGGTGCGCTCGCGTGGCAAGCCATGCTGATCGAGCTGCGCGTGGATTTGAATGCCTATCTCGAACAGCGCGGTGGCGAGGTACGCTCGCTGGCGGAACTCATCGCCTTCAATGAGCAGCATCGTACCGAGGAGATGTCGCACTTTGGCCAGGAATTCTTTGAGCGGGCTGAACAGATGAGAACGCCAGAGATCATCGCCGCTGGTGCAGCTGCCCGTGAGAACGCGCGTCGGCTTGCCGGACCGGAGGGCATCGAGGCCGCGCTGCAAGCGCACCAGCTCGATGCTTTGATCTGCCCCACCAATGATCCCGTGGGCAGGATTGATCTGGCGCTTGGCGACACGGATGAGCGCGTGGCCAGCACTCCGGCCGCCGTTGCGGGTTATCCCCATCTCACCGTGCCGCTGGGTATGGTGGAGGGACTACCCGTGGGCTTTTCCTTCATGGGGACGGCGCATGCGGATACACGCATCCTGGCGCTGGGGCATGCGTTTGAGTTGATGATGCAGGCGAGAAGAGTGCCGGAGTTTCGGGAGGATTGAGGCTCGTGGAATGGGGGATCAAAGGCCAGGCGCGAATGGCGCTCAGTTGAGGTGGGGCGTCTTGCGTTTCATTAGCCTTGTTGGTCATGTTTGGTCCAGCGCGAACGCAAGCGCGGAGCGTCTTGGAGTGCGGCGACAGAGATGCACGGCGCAAGCCTGCATCGGCGGCACCGCTTTCGCGGGGTGAAGTTAGCACTTCCGTTCCATCTTGCCGTCCGGCCTGCGAAAGCGGCGTCGCGCCTAGGCTTGCCGCACGCAGTCCAAGACGCTCCGCGCTCGCGTGGGCGTTGGAGCTTCCTGCGGCGCTCTTTTGCTCCCTAGTGCATGGTTGCGGCTAAGGGCGTGGGGTTGGCCGGGGTGGAAAGGGTGCGCTGATCGACGGTCAGGAGTGACCATCGTACTCCAGAGGCTCACACCATCTCCATCATCCGCTTTTTCTTGGGCTTGCCGGCGCGGACGAGTTCGACGTCGGCGGCGATGACTTTGTACTCGGGGCACATGGTGTCGCCGTCGCAGCCTTGGCCGGTGACGTTGTTGACCATGGCGTCGGGGAAGTGGAAGGTGGTGTAGAGGATGCCGGGCTTCACTTCATCGGTGACGCGGGCTTCCAGCTCGACCTCGCCACGGGCGCTGGAGAGGCGGGTGATGTCGCCGGTGCGGATGCCTTTGCGTTTGGCGTCATCAGGATTGATGGAGAGGAGGTCCTGGGTGACGATGTCGCTGTTGCCGGTGCGGCGGGTCATGGTGCCGCAGTTGTAGTGCTCCAGGATGCGTCCGGTGGTGAGGATGAAGGGGAACTCCTGGCCGTTGGTCTTCAGCTCGGTGGACTCCACCCAGGGGAAGAAATGGAAGTGGCCTTTGCCACGGGTGAACTGCTCCTGGTGCATGATCTGCGTGTCCACACCGCCTTCTTTGACGGGCCACTGCTTGCCGTTGATGCCGAGGTTTTCCCAGGTCGCACCTTTGAAGAAGGGCACAATTTGAGCGATCTCGGCGAGCACGCCATCGGGCGTGTAGTCGGGCTGCGGGAAGCCGAAGCGCTGCAAGATTTCGCACATGATCTGCCCATCGGGCTTGGTGCCAGCGAGCGGCTTCACGGCGGCGTTCACGCGCTGCATGCGGCGTTCGGCATTGGTGAAGGTGCCGCTCTTTTCCAGGAAGGAGGAGGCGGGCAGGATGACATCGGCATACTTGGCCGTTTCGGTCATGAAAATTTCCTGCACGACGAGGAATTCGAGGCTCTCCATGGCATGGCGCACATGATGCGCGTCGGGGTCAGTCTGCACCACGTCCTCGCCCATGAGCCAGAGGGCCTTCAGCTTGCCTTCGACGGCGGCATCAAACATCTGCGGGATTTTCCAGCCGGGTTCGCTCGGGCTAGGCACGCCGTAGAAGTCGGCGTAGCGTTGCTGCACTTCCACGTCGGCCATCTCGAAATAACCCGCTCCTTGATGCGGCTGGCAGCCCATGTCCGCAGCACCCTGCACATTGTTCTGGCCGCGCAGCGGGTTCACGCCCACGCCGGGACGACCGATGTTGCCGGTCATCATGGCGAGATTGGAGATGAGCATGACGGTCTTTGCGCCCTGCTCGTGCTCGGTGACACCGAGGCCATGGAAGCTCATCGCGGCTTCAGCGGAGGCGTATTCGATGGCGGCGGCGCGCACGAGGTCGATGCTGACGCCGGTGATTTTTTGCAGCGCGTCCAAGTCGAGCGCACGCAGGCCGGTTTCAAATTCCTCCCAGTTTTCACAGCGCTTCTTGACGAATTCGGTCTTCACTAGACCGGCATCGAGAATGCAGCGGGCAAACATGTTGAGCAGCGCCACGTTGGTGCCGGGGCGGAGTTGCAGGTGATGTTTCGCATAGGGCACGAGTTCGATCTTGCGCGGGTCGATCACGATGAGCGGCGTGCCTTTCATGATGTGCTGCTTCAGGCGCGCACCGGTGACGGGGTGGCCTTCGGTCGGATTCGCACCAATGACCATGACGCAGCGCGTGTGCTCGATGTCCTCATACGAATTCGTGGCCGCGCCGGTGCCGAAGCTCTTCTGCATGCCCCAGGCCGTGGGTGAATGGCAGACGCGGGCGCAGCAGTCGATGTTGTTGGTGCCCATGACGCCACGGATGAATTTCTGCATGAGGTAGTTTTCCTCATTGGTGCAGCGTGCGGAGGAGATGCCCGCCACTGCCTGCCCGCCGTGATCGTTTTTGATGCGGGTGAGATTGGCAAAGATGTGATCGTAAGCTTCGTCCCAGGTGGATATTTTGAACTGGCCGTCTGGCTGCTTGATGAGCGGGGTGCGCAGGCGGTCTTTGTGGTTGTAGAACTTGAAGGCAAAGCGGCCCTTGAGGCAGGTGTGCGCGTGGTTCACCTCGGCATCGACCGGGGCCTGAATGCTGAGCACTGCATCGCCCTTGGTAGCCACATTGAGATTGCAGCCAACGCCGCAGTAGGTGCAGATGGTGCGGGTCTTCTTGGTCGCTTCGATGGACTTGGAGAAGAACACATCGCTGATGGCCGAGGTCGGGCAGGCCTGGGAGCAGGCACCGCAGGAGACGCACTCGGAGTCGGCAAAGGATTCATCCAGCCCTTTGATGATCTTCGCGTTGAAGCCACGGCCATGCATGGAAAGCACGTGCTGCCCCTGGATTTCATCGCAGGCACGCACGCAGCGGGCGCAGTTGATGCACTTGGCCAGCTCGGAAGTCATGTAGGCGTGAGAGTGGTCCTTCTTGCGGTCCAGATGGTTCGCCCCTGCTGGGTAGCGCACGCCACGGATGCCCACTTTGGCCGCGACGGTTTGCAGTTCGCAGTTGCCGCTCACCTCGCAGGTCAGGCAGTCCAGCGGGTGGTCTGTCAGCACCAGTTCCACGATGTTCTTGCGCAGCTTGCGCACTTTCGGCGATTCGGTGAAGACATGCATGCCCGCCGTCAAAGGCGTGTGGCAGGAGGCCACCACGCGGCGCGGCCCATCGGCCTGCAGCGCGACTTCAACCGAACAGACGCGGCAAGCGCCATACGGCTCAAGCTGCGGTGCATCACACAGCGTGGGCACATGCCCGCGTCCGCGATGGCGGTCGATGAAATTCAGCAGCGTATCGCCTTCATTGAACTGAAGGGCATCGCCATCAATGAAAGCGGTGAGGGTGGAGAGGTCTTTGACCATGGGGTGAGCGCGTTGGAAGGTTTGTCAAATACTACAGACAAGAACCGCCGCTGGGAAGCCGTTTGCGCAGAAAAAATCAGGGGTTTTGAGGCAGGCTGGACGGGTCAGGGGCGCGCGCACGGTAGTATCGCACGCATCAGAGGCGGCAGTGTTTGGAAAGGTGGAGAACGTTGAGGTGGCAGCCCGCGCTGGGACGAAGGATTCTAGGGACGCGCACAGCGCATCCCTACCCGCCCTGCGTGGCGCGGCACCTCAGGGCTGCTAGGGAACCGCTGTGCGGGTCCGTGATGTCGGGTCTATCACGATGCAGGCTCCCAAAAAGGTGCGCCGTCCTTGCCGTGGTCGATAAGCGGGCGCGTATCACCCACTTTTTTGAGAGGGGTTACTGTTGAAAGCGGTATAACTATTCCCCACTCACCGCGCCGCCGTCTTCGCAACGCGTTTGCCGAGACAGATGAGGCTTTTGTCGGTGCGGATGAAGATTTGGCCTTCGCTGAGTGCGGGGGAGGCGAAGACTTTTTCCTTGAGGTCGCTTTCGGCGAGCAGCTTGTAGGTGGTGTCTGGCTGCACGGTGCGGAGGATGCCGAAGTCGTTGACGAAATAGACGTGGCCTTCGGCGCTGGTGAGGGAGGCGTGGTGCTCGCGCATGCGCTCTTCCCATTCGATGGTGCCGGATTTGGCATCGAAGCAGTGGGCGACGCCGGAGTCGGAGACGTTGAGGAGGTGGCTGCCTTCGATCAGAGGCGAGGGCACGTAGGAAACGCCTTTGTTGGTGCGCCAGACGATGTGGGTATTGGTGACGTTGCCGCTGCCGTCGGGCTTGATGGCGAGGAGGTGGTGCTCGGGGAAGCCGCCGGTCATGTAGAGGAGGCCGGACTGTTCGCTGTAAACGATGGAGGCGACGAACTGCTCGGTGGGGCCGTCCATGATCCACAGCAGCTTGCCGGTGCGGGGATCGTAACTGGCGACGCACATGGTGCCGGAGAGCACCATCTGCGTGCGGCCGCCGATGTCGCGAATGAGCGGCACGCAGTAGCTGCGGGTTTTGTTGGGGCGGTCGATGCGCCAGAGTTCCTTGCCATCGGTGCGGGCGAGGGCGACGATGTAGCCGTCGCCGTCGTGGTCGCAGTTCACGATGACCTTGTCTTCGAAGACGATGGGGCTGGCGCAGAAGCCGTGCTTGCTGGAGAAGAGACCGGGGCGCACCTGCCAAATTTGTTTGCCGCTGAAATCATGCGCGGAGATGACCACGGTGCCCTTGGGGACTTCGCCTTTGCCGAAGACCTTGCCGACCTTGCCGGCATTGATGGCGCGGGTGGCGTCCGTTTCGGAGTTGTCGAGGAAGGCGGTGAAGACGCGCTCGCCATCGGTGGCGGGGGTGCTGGAGGCCTGGCTGTTGAGCTTGTGGATGCTCTCGATGGGCGCTTTGACCACGGTGGTCTGCCAGAGGATTTTCCCCGAGGCACGGTCCAAGGACACCAGTACGCGCTCCTGATTCTCCGCCAGCGCGGTGACGATGAAGAGGCGATCCTGCCAAACGATGGGGGAGGCATGCCCGCTGCCGGGCAGCTCCGCGCGCCACGTCACCGTGCCATCTGCGGAGATCGGGAAGCCGGTGTCTTTGGAGGTGCCATCGAGCCGCGGTCCGCGCCACTGCGGCCAGTCTTCGGCAGGGAGGAGCGCAGGAGTGAGAGCGAGGAGCAGGGAAAGGGTGCGAAGGGAGATCATGCAGAGAAACCAAACGGCGGGAATGGGGCGGAGCTTGCGGTGGAGGAGAGAGGAATTTGTGCGGCGGTGTTTGGCCGAAGGGCAAAGGGGATTCAGGCTTATGCGTGAGCAAAACGTGTTTTCGCGACTGCTGCGGGCTCGGAGGCCCGCGCTCCTTGGCGTTATACGCGCGAAGCAAGCAGCTTCCGCACCACCGGCAGGGCGCGCTCGAAGGCATCACGGAGTTCCTGAATGTCCGGCATGCACACGTCGCGAAAGGCGGGCTCCATTTGTGCGCTGGTGATGCCATCGTGCCGGATCAGGAACTCCACATCCAGCATGTCTTGCGGGTCGTTGCCACGCATCATCTTGGTCAAAATGAGGTCGATGGTGTGAGGACGAAAGAGCTTCAGATAGCGGGTAGGAGGGCGCATCACGGGCTGGATGAAATTCTCCCAGTCGGGACGAAGAAAGACCTGATCGGCTTGAAACAAATGCGTGATGTACAGGCCTTTGGGTTCCAACAACATGTTGGTCTGGTCAACGGCGTCCCAAAAGCGCTCGTCATTGACCAAGGATTCGAGCTGACTCATGCGAATGATGCCATCGACATCCTGAGTTGTGAAATACTCCTGAGGTGGGTTCGAATAACCGAGACAAAGTGCGCCTCGGCCAAAAACCACCAGAGAAACCTCATGGTCAAGCTGGCCATCCAGCGTCGAAACGACTTCCGCAGGATTGTCTGTCATAGCACTCATGCAGCGGCACGAGTGGGCCGAATCCATTGCATGATAGTTTCCTGACCTTTTCGCGTGACACCGGTCATGGCCACAAAACGGGTGATGTGAGGCAGCACGTCCGGGGCGGGCTGGTAGGTCGGATTGGGAAGAAGGGCCAACAGCTTGTCCCAGAAGTCATTTTCCGGCTCCACCTGGCGCCCGCACTGCGCGATGTAGCTCACCACTTGCTCGGAGCGTTCTTGAATCGCGAGATTGGCGATACGTGCGGGCGAGTTACCTGTTGCTGCCAGCATCGCAGCCCCAAGCCGCAGCCGCCATTGTGATTTTGGCAGGACTATGGACAGCAGCGCCACCGCCAATTCTTCATTGGCCAGCGTCTCCTCGCGCGCTCGATGCATGACTCGATACTCTGCCGGTTCTTCCACCAGCCGATTCAATTCACCCTGACTGTCATAATATCGGCAGCCACGTCTGACAGCCAGGCTTTCCAGGGATTCAGACGTAGAAAACCCCAAACGGCGAGCCTTCATCAGCAGAGGAGAAAGGTGCGTCGTGGTGCCAAGTTTACGGGCCAGGGTTTCTGTTTCCACGAGGGGAGTCTAACCGGATTCGCAGAAAATGACAAGTCGCGGGTTGACGTTCGCAGCCTCAATCGTCTTTGTTGTCAATATAGAGACCGCAATCTCTCACGAAGATCAACGGGCCAGCGATCATCCAGAGGATAACTCCAATGATAAAACAGCCGGAATCTTGGGGCAGTTCCCAATGCATCGCACTGCCGATCATCGCGAAGCCAATAAACATCCCTGTTATTGCAAAATACAAGACTGTGATGCGACTGGCTGGGATGCCCGTATTACCCCAGCGAGTAAGCAAAGAGTGGCGATTGCGAAACCACTTCCACCGGGTCAGCGTGGAATAGCCAACCCAGCATCCAAAGACGATTATCAATCCGCCGAGAATGAAGCCAATAGGCGGGGACAATCCTGTTTTTTCAGCAAGGAGAATCATTACTTGTCTTCATTCATTAGCTCTGCCGTGCGCGGATATCCAGAAGCTGCTTCATGACGTGGTTGATCTTGCCGCTCCATTCGGTGGTGCCGAAGGCGTCGTGGAGGGTGCGGTAGAGGGCGTAGAGTTCGGCATAGACGGCCTGGTTCTCGGGGATGGGATAATAGACCTTTTCGCGGGTGGCGGTGACTTGGGTCTGGAGGGTGCCGATGTCCCCTGCCCCGGCGGCCGCGGCTCCGAAGATGGCGGCGCCGAGAGCGCAGGTCTGCTCACTCTGGCTGACTTTCATGGGCTTGCCGATGATGTCGGCGTAGCACTGCATGAGGGTGGCGTTTTTGATGGAGAGACCGCCGGTGTTGATGACCTCCTCAATTTTGACGCCGTATTCTTCCACGCGCTTGATGATGGTGAGCGCGCCGAAGGCGGTGGCCTCGATGTAGGCGCGGTAGATTTCGTGCGCCTCGGTGTGGAGGGTCTGGCCGAGCAGCAGGCCGGTGAGGCGGACATCGACGAGGATGGTGCGATTGCCGTTGTTCCAATCGAGCGCGAGCAGGCCGGTGGAGCCGGGCTTTTTGCCGAGCATGGCCTTTTCCATGTTGACGAATTTCTCGCCCACGGTCGCGCCGTAGCTGTCGGGCACGAGGTGGTTGACGAACCAGAGGAAGATGTCGCCCACGGCGCTCTGTCCGGCCTCGATGCCGTAGAAGCCGGGGAGGACGGAACCGTTCACGATGCCGCAGACGCCGGGGATGTCTGCCAGCGGTTTACTGGTAGGAGCAATCATGAGATCGCAGGTGCTGGTGCCGAGGATTTTGACCAGTGTGCCTTCTTTGATGCCTGCGCCGACCGCGCCCATGTGCGCATCAAAGGCACCGACGCTGACGGCAATGCCTGCTTTGAGGCCGAGGCGCTGGGACCATTCGGCGCAAAGATCGCCAGCCTTCACATCGGAGGTGTGGGCTTCGGAGTAGAGGCGGTCACGCAGATCGGCGAGCGCGGGATCGAGTTTGGCGAGGAACTCCTTGTCTGGCAGGCCACCCCATTCGGTGCTGAACATGGCCTTGTGCCCGGCGCTGCACACGCCGCGCTTGAGCGTGAGGGGATCGGTGTTGCCGGTGAGCACGGCGGGAATCCAGTCGCAGTGCTCGACGAAGCTGTAGGCCGCCGCGAAGACCTGGGCGTCCACACGGCGGAGGCGCAGGATTTTGCTCCACCACCACTCGCTGGAGTAGATGCCGCCGCATTTGGCGATGATGTGGGGCCGCATCTCGTGGGCGAGTTGGGTGATCTCTGCCGCTTCGGCGTAGCCGGTGTGGTCTTTCCAGAGCCAGACCATGGCGTTGAGGTTGTCTTTGAACTCGGGCAGCAGGCCGAGCGGCGTGCCCGCCTGGTTCACGGGAATGGGGGTGCTGCCGGTGGTGTCGATGCCGATGCCGACGACCTGCGCGGGATCAAAGCCGGGGACGTTGGCCTGCGCCTGCTGCAAGGCACCGCGCACCACGGCGGCGAGGCCATCGAGGTAATCCTGCGGATTCTGGCGCGCGACGTGCGGGTCTTTGGGATCGAGCAGGATGCCCATCTCGCCGCTGGGGTAATTGAAGACGGTGGAGCCGACTTCGGCACCGTTGTCGAGGTCGATGAGGAGAGAGCGGCAGGAGTTGGTGCCGTAGTCGATGCCGAGGGAGTAGCGCTTCATTCAGAGGTTGGGATGAGTGCGGAGAGATGCACCACGACCTCCACACGGCAAAGTGTTTTCAGCAGGCAGTGGATTGGCCAGCTTTTTCGCAACTCACGGATTCGAAGTCAACGCGGCATGTATGGTGCGCAGAAGTGTGCCAGCGTCGTACGGTTTGTGTAGGACTGATTCAATTCCGAGCTCGCGCATGGTGGCGACTTGTTTCTGCTCGCTGTGTCCGGTGGACGCAATCACGGGGATGTTGGGGTTTATCTTCCGCAGCGTGCGCAGAAACAGCACACCATCCATGACGGGCATCACGATGTCAGTCAACACGAGGGCAATGTCGCGTGAATTCTCGGTGAACTTGACAAGGGCTTCGGTGGCATCCGCGGCGAGCATGACCCGGTAGCCATTCGCCTCTAGCACCGTTTGCGCCGCGTTGATGACCGCGGCTTCGTCGTCCACCACGAGCACGAGCTCCCCGCGGCCGGTGGGAGGAGGTGAAGGTGCGGTGGCGGCGGCAACTGCCACCTGATCTGGGGCGACCGGAAGATAAACTTTGAAGGTGGTGCCCTTGCCGAGGTCGCTTGCGACCTTGAGGAAGCCGCCATGGCTCTTGACGATGCCGTGGACCGTGGAGAGGCCAAGGCCGGTGCCCTTGCCGACCCCCTTGGTGGTGAAGAATGGGTCGAAAATGCGCTCCAGGATTTCCGGCGGAATGCCGCTGCCGGTGTCGCTCACTTCCAGCAGCACATGCTGGCCGGGTGTGGACTCGGGCAGCGTGCTCGCGTAGCTGGCGTCGATGTCGAGGTTGGCGGCGTTCAGCCGCAGCGTGCCGCCATTGGGCATGGCGTCACGCGCATTCACGCAGAGGTTGAGCAGGACCTGGTGAAGTTGCGTGGCATCTCCGAGCACCAGCCACAAGCGGGGCGCGATCACACATTCGACGGTGATGTCCTTTGGAAAAGTACTGCGGATCATCTGCTCCATCTCATTGACCACGGTCTCGACGTGCAGCGGCAGCATTTCGCCTTCGAGGCCACGGCTAAAGGTGAGCACCTGTTTGACGATCTGCGCGCCACGCGCCGCGCTCGCCTCGATGGTGTCGAGGATCTTGCCGCGACTTTCGTCGGAAATCCGCATGCGCAGCACGGGAGCAGACATCATGATGGGCGTGAGGATGTTGTTCAGATCGTGCGCCACGCCACTGGCGAGGGTGCCGATGCTTTCCATGCGCTGCGCCCTGAGGAACTGCTGTTCCATCTTCTTGCGTTCGGTGATGTCGTGGAAGGTCCACACCCGTCCGTAGTAGGTGCCATCACTGCCACGCACGGGCGCGGAGTAGCGCTCCAGGATGGTGCCATCCACCAGTTCAATGACTTCGCTGCTGGATTCGTCTGGATGGGCGTTGAGGTGAGCGGTATTTTGGATAAAGACTTCCGGCTCCCGGACCCGGCCGAGGACGAACTGGAGTTGCGGGGAGTCTTCAGGGTCGTCGGCAATATGCAGCGGTATTTTCCACATCTCGGTCATGCGCCGGTTCTGGAGCAGCTTCTTCCCCGTGCTGTCCACCACGAGGATGCCGTCAATCGCGGAATGCACCTGGGCTTCAAAGAAGGCGGTGCGCCAGCGCAGCTCCTGCTCTGCCTGCCGGCGTTTAAGCTCGCCTGCGCTGACCTCCAGGGCAAAGCCGATGTCCTGCGCCAGTTCATCCAGCAAGCGCAGTTCCTCCTCATCGAAGAATCCGACCTGGCCCGAATAAAGGCAGAGAACGCCGATGACCTTGCCCTCGACTTTGAGCGGAAAACTGGCGGATGAGCGGTAGCCGCGCTGCAGGGCCCCAGAGCGCAGCACCGCTGGGAATGGGGCGTGCGCGATGTCGCTGCAAGTGACATGCGCACCGGTCAGGAAGCAGCGTCCCGAGGGGCCGCTGCTCCGCGTCTCATCACGCAGATCAAGGTTGATCAGATCCATGTACCCCTCCACCACGCCCGCAGAGGCCACCGGCAGCACCTTCTGGGCCGCAGCGTCGTGCATGCCCACCCAGGCCATGCGGAAGCCGCCCTTTTCTACGGCAATTTGGCATGACTTCGCCAGCATCGCCTGCGGCTCCTTCTCGCGCACGATGGTCTGATTGATGTCGCTCAGCACCTCATAAACGCGGTTCAGGTGCCGGATGCGCAGCTCGGTCTGCTTTTGTTCGGTGATGTCTTGGTTGGTGCCGAGGACTTTGCCAATCTGGCCTTTCGCATCCATGTGGATTCGGTAGCGCACCAGCATCACGCGCTCGGCTCCGTCCCTGCGAATGATGCGATGCTCAAACTCCCGCGCGAAATTGGGATCGTCTGACGCGATCCCGAGGGCCAATTCACTGGCCACGACTCCAGCATCCTCTGGGTGTACAAATTTCCGAATGTAATCCTCCGGGGTCATGGACAGCATGCCTTCCTGTGCCGAAGTGGTGCCAAGCAACTGGAAAATGTGCTCGTCGCCGGTGACGAAGTTCTTCTCCACGTCGTACTCCCAGTGGGCGAGTTTGGCGATGTCCATCGCCAGCACGAGCTGGGCCTGCTTTTTCCGCAGGACTTCCTCAGCCTGTTTCTGCGCGGTGATGTCGAGCTCAATGCCGTCCCAGAGCACATGCCCATTGGCCACGCGGCGCGGTGCGGAGGTGAAGAGGCTCCAGCGGATGGCACCAGAGGGCAGTTGCATGCGCAGCTCAGCTACAAAGGGTTTCATGCAGGCAAGCGCATCGGCCTCACGCGCGGCCACGAGCGCCCGGTCAGCCTCGACAACCTGCCCGTAGATCACCCGTGCGTCCTGCTGGACTGCTGCGGCGGTGACTTCGTGCAGCTTTTCCACGCCGGCACTGACGTAGGTGAAGCGCCGTTGCAGGCCGTCTGCGCCACTGTCTATTTGATATATCATGCCGCTGGGCAGGTTGTCTCCGAGGATGCGGATGCGCTCTTCGCTTTCCCGCAGCTTGATCTCGTTGCGCTTTCTCTCGGTAATCACCTGGGTGAAAAAGATCACGCCGCCGATCTCTTGGCCCGTCGAGTGCCACGGCTGGATTTCCCATTTAAGCCATTCTTCACTACCATCGGGACGCAAGAACATGTCCTCGTCAGAGCTTTGGGGCTGCCCGGTCAAGGCGCGGCGGTGGATGTCCTTCCAGCGCTCGGGAATCTCTGGAAACACCTCGTAATGCAAGCGCCCGATGACTTCCTTTCCTTCAAGGTGATAGTCGGTGATCCAACGCTCACTGATTTGCAGGTAGCGCAGATCCATGTCCACCACCGCGACGGCCGCAGGCGTGTGCTTGATGAAACGGCGCAACAACCCCTCGCTCCTGGCCAGGGCCTCTTCAGAGCGCTTTTGTTCGGTGATGTTGCGCGCGATCTTCGAGGCTCCGGTCACCTTTCCATTTCCGTCCTTCAGCGGGGAGATGGTGGCGGAGATAATGATCCTTCGTCCATCTTTGCAGATGCGCTCTGAATTGAAATGTTCAACCGTTTCACCACGCGAAATCCGGGCCAGGATTTCCGACTCCTCATGCTGTCTTTCGGGTGGAAAGATCATCAGCAAGGGCTGACCGACGGCTTCCACCGAGGTGTAGCCGAAGATCTTTTCAGCTCCACGGTTCCAACTGGTGATGATACCGTCCAGCGATTTGCCGATGATGGCGTCTTCAGAGGATTCGACGATGGCCGCCAGTTCCACCTGTTTTTGTTCCAAGCGCCGACGCTCGGTGGTGTCTTCAATCATGGTCACCATGCACCGCCTGCCGCCCAGTTCGATGAGTTCGGCATTGAGAGATCAAGTCTTGCGGACGCCGTGGCGGGTGCGCGTCTGAATCTCCTGACGCTGTAGAGTACCGCCGCTGAGGAGCGGCTGTAGGACCCGGCTGCTCTCTTCCGCGCTGCTCCAGATCCCCTTATCCAGGGTGGTGTAGCCGATGACCTCTGCCGGCGGATAGCCCAAAATCCGGCAGAAGCTCGCGTTCACTTCGATGTAGCGCCCCGTTTCGATTTCGGTGATGGCGATGCCGCTGGGATTGGACTGGAAAGCCTTCGAGAATTTTCCCTCGCTCTGCTGCAATTCCGCCAGTTCCCGGCGGCGGATGGCCAGATTGGAAACCAGCACCAGCGCGCAAACAATGGCCAGCACCATCACGACCGCCAGCGCCCAGTAGAGCAAATGGACACTGCTGCGGATCGAGTTGGAGAGGAAGATATTGTTGCCGTGATTGTATTTGAGCAGTTCCTCGGCGGATTGGAGCACTGGCAGGTAAGCTGGCACCAGTTCGCGCTCGAGGAAGGCTGCGCTGCCGTCACGGTCTCCGGCCAAAATCAGGGCCTCATAAGCCATCCGCTTCTGGTAAAAAGCCGCATAGTCCTTTTTCACCCGCTCAAACAGCGCCCGGTCCTTTTGCGGATTGATCTTGATAGTCGCCTCGTAATTCTTGAGAGCATCGGCAAAGGCGACATCAGCCTCGCTGACCGCTTTCAGGCTCGCGTCTCGGAACTCGGTCGTCTTGGCCGAGGCCGCCCCCAAAACAAAGGTGAGGCTGCGGGACATGGCCATGCGCATGTAGTGCGCGTTGATGGTACCTGGAACCGCGTCCTGGGCGATCAAGTCGCTATCACGACTCACCTGCCGCCCGCTGAAGTAAGCCGCCGACGCCAGAGCAATTAACAGCCCCAAAATCGTCAGGCTCGCCAGCCGGATCTGTAGGGATGTGGCGCGTTGGTTTTTCATCACTGGCTTGGGCTTACGGCTGATTATTTGAGTGCTGGATTCCGCCGCAGCGACAACGGATGAGCCAAACACTTTAAATCACTCAAACACAGGAACAGATTAAACGCTCAAGCAAATAAATACGATCTTATATGCAGCGGCTGGACGGATACGGAATGTGACGATTCTCGATGTACGAGAGACGAAAGACACCCGCCTAGCGGCCCGTTTACCACCGCCCTATGACCCACCGTCTGCTTGCCCTTGCCGCCTTTGTTTCCTTCGCCAACGCCCTGCCTGCCGAGGAGGCGTTTGTCCCGCTGTTTGATGGTAAAACGCTGACGGGCTGGGAACAGCACAGCGGCAAGGCGGAGTATCGGGTGGAGAATGGTGCGGTGGTGGGCAAGACGGTGCCGGACACCGGGAACTCGTTCCTGTGTACGACGAAAAAGTACGCGAACTTCATCCTAGAGCTTGAGTTCAAGGTCGATCCGTCGATGAACTCCGGGATTCAATTCCGCAGCAACTACTACACGCAGGAGACGGAGGTGGAGATCGCCGGGAAAAAGAAGAAGTTTCCGGCTGACCGGGTGCATGGCTACCAGTTTGAGATTGACCCAAGCACGCGTGCCTGGACGGGCGGCGTGTATGACGAAGGCCGGCGCGGCTGGCTGTTTGACCTGAAGAACAACGAAGCCGCCCGCAAGGCCTTCAAGCAGGGCGAATGGAACCAGGTGCGCATCGAGTGCCGTGGCAGCAGCATCAAGACCTTCCTCAATGGCGTCCCGGCGGCAGATCTCACCGATGAGATGACCGCCGAGGGCGTCATCGCCTTGCAGGTGCATGGCATCGGCAAAAAGGCCGAGGCCGTGGGCAAGGAAGTGATGTGGAAAAACATCCGCATCCAGGAACTCAAGTAGAATCATCCGGCGAGTTCCGCTGGGAAAGCTATTGGAAATTTCGCTGCCTTCTGTGTACACTGCCCGACAACCATGAAAACCAACCCAACCCTGCTTTTCATCTCCGCCCTGCTACTTTCTACCCCGCTGCTGCAAGCCGAGATCAAAGAAACCGTCGTCGAATACAAATCCGGTGACACGGTCTGCGAAGGCCTGCACGTCGTCGATACCGCGAAGACCGGCAAACTGCCCGCCGTGCTGATCATTCACCAGTGGACCGGCCTCAGTGACAACGAGAAGATGCGCGCACGCATGCTGGCCGAGCTGGGCTACAACGTCTTCGCTGCTGACATCTATGGCAAAGGCGTCCGCCCGCAGCCGCCGGCGGCGGGACAGGAGGCCGGGAAGTACAAGACCAACCGCAAGCTGTACCGCGAGCGCATGCTGTCCGCGCTGGAGGTGCTGGACAAAGATTCGCAGACCGATGTGTCCAAAGTCGCGGCCATCGGCTACTGCTTTGGCGGCACGGGAGTGATCGAGCTGGCCCGCAGCGGTGCGCTGATCAAAGGCGTGGTGAGTTTCCATGGCGGGCTTGATTCCCCGACACCTGCGGATGGTCGAAACATCAAGGGCAAGGTGCTGGCGCTGCATGGCGCGGACGATCCCTTTGTGAAGGCACCGGACATCGCCGCCTTTGAGAAGGAAATGCAGGATGCCAAGGTGGACTACAAGCTGGTGAGCTATCCCGGTGCGGTGCATGCCTTCACGCAGAAGGCCGCAGGGAATGACAACAGCAAAGGAGCGGCCTACAATGAAGCCGCCGACAAGGCCTCCTGGGAGGAGATGAAGGCCTTCTTTGCACGCATCTTCAAGACTGAAGGCTGAACCGAGGAGACTTCCGATGAAACGATTGCTGCTGCTGCCTGCCACGCTGGCCCTTGCCGTGCTGTCCGCAGCAGCGGCAGAGCCGACGAAGTTCATCCGCTTTGTAGAAGAGGCGCAGAGCGACAGCCTGCAAACGGCGGTGGTGAGCTATGAATCCCCGCAGAAGGCGAAGGTGGACCTTGTGGGGGCCATCCACATCGCCGATAAGGCGTACTTCGATGGGCTGAACCTGCGCTTCAAAGGCTATGAGGCGGTGCTGTACGAGCTCGTCGGCCCGTCCTTCGAGGAACGGAACAAGCCCGAGGTCAAGAAGGCGGCGGAGAAGCTGCAGTGGGTGGGCCAGTTGCAAGGCATGATGCGTAACGCACTGAAACTGCACGGCCAGCTCGAAGGCATTGACTACACGGCGAAGAACTTTGTGCATGCGGACATGGACATGTCCCAGTTTACCCAAACGCAGACGCAGAAGCAGGAGAGCTTCTTCTCGCTCTACCTAAAGGCGGCCCAGGCGCAGCAGGACGTGAACGAGAAGCGCGGCACCAACTCTGATGCCGCTGGGATGGTGATGCTGCTGAAGATTCTGACCATGAAGGACAGCAGCACGGAACTGAAGCGCATGCTCGCGCAGGAGTTCGACAGCGTGGAGGACATCATGGCCGGCATGGAAACCGGCGGCGGCACCGTGCTGGTGGGCGAGCGCAACAAGGTGGCGCTCAAAGTCATGGACCAGGAACTTGCCGCTGGGAAAAAGCGTCTGGCCATTTTCTATGGCGCGGCCCATCTGGGAGACATGGAGGAACGCCTGCTCAAGGCGGGCTTCAAGCGCACGGGGGTACAGTGGCTGAAGGCCTGGGACCTGCCGCATGCGAAGTGAGGTGGGGGGATGGGCGGGAATGCCTGCACCACTTCCCGGCTCATCGTCGGGAGAAACTTCCCCAAATTCTTCGGCGGCGGCTCTGCCTGCTGCACAGGGTCAGGCGGCTGCGCGCTGGTAAAACTGGAAGCACACGCCTGACGGCACGATGAGATGAAACTCGCGCCGTCCCCAAGGTTTGAGTTCGAGAAGACCGACCTTGGTCGGGATCGCCCGATACTCATCGTGGAGGGCCTCAAGGTCGGAGACGCCAATGCTGAAGCTCGCGTTGTCCGCCCAGTTCTGGTTGTCGTTCTCGACGAGGTTGAGGGACACGCCATCGCGCTCGATGCCGGCCATGCCCTCGCCCTGCCAGAGAATGGAAAAGCCCATGTGGTCTGTGTAGAAGCTGAGCGCCTCCGCCAGGCTGCCGCCGGTGGGAATCAGGGGAGTGATGGAGTGGAAGGCGGGTTTCATGAGCGTAGTTTAAAGGTGTAGCGTCGGAGTCGCTCAACTATGGATGCCTAACCGCCTGGGTTCCACATGATGGAGCTACGGTGGTTGGGATAGAATTGCCGAGGTTTCTTGAGCAGCTTGGGACCACCGCCCGAAGCGCGCCACGCTCCCCAGCCTGTAGTCTAATCTCCAATCGAGATCTTTGCTGACGACCATGACCTCACGACTTTTGAAGACAAGGTCCGGCTCGCGCAAAATATCTCCCCACGTTAGCCGGTTAGTTAATGAGCAGCACTTCTGTTGAGGGCGTGAATAAGACTAAATTTGTCCGAGTTGTCCAGCACCAGCCGATTTCGTTTTTGTGAGTGGTTTCCTCGGCGGCGGCTATGCCAGCAGCACGAGGTCAGGCTGCTGCACGCTGGTAAAACTGGAAGCACACACCTGACGGCACGATGAGATGAAACTCGCGCCGCCCCCACGGTTTGAGTTCGAGCGGACCGACCTTGGCCGGGATCGCCCGATACTCATCGTAGAGGGCCTCAAGATCGGAGATGCCAATGCTGAAGCTCGCGTTGTCCGCCCAGTTCTGGTTGTCGTTCTCGACGAGGTTGAGGGAGACGCCGTCGCGCTCGATGCCGGCCATGCCCTCGCCCTGCCAGAGAATGGAGAAGCCCATGTGATCGGTGTAGAAGCTGAGCGACTCCGCCAGGCTGCCGCAGGTGGGAATCAGGGGAGTGATGGAGTGGAAGGCGGGTTTCATGAGCGTGGCAGAAAAGGATGGGTGCCTGGGATAATACTGTTAATCATGCCATCCTGTAAATCCTGTCTGAATCAGAGTGATAAAAATAGGGAGGTGCCAGGTATCAGGAGGCCTGTTTGGACAGGATTAACAAGATTTGCATGATTGTGCAGGATTCAGCATCCATGTGCATCGAAATGATCATCGTCAGAAGGCGGTCCAAACAAAGGAAAAGCACCGATGACGTCCCCCGTTTCTGCGGCCAAGAATCGCATCTGATTTCCATGCCTTTCCAGCCTCACCGCCGTGGCTGGATCAAGGGCAGCCAAGCCCGCCACCAGCTGGCGCACGTGGGGCATGAGAATCGGCGGAGGGCTTAGCACCCCACGCTCGGCCATGCTCAGCCGAAGCCGCCAGATCTTCAGGAGTTGCTGTGCAGGAACGTCGTTCACGGTTCAGGCGGTAAAAAAAGCCAGCTTTTAGCAAGTGCTCAGAGCTTCGTTGATGCAAACCATCCGATGACGGGGTTACTGTGATACGAGACAGGAGGTTGGTATGTTCCGGCGGCCATGGCGGCGGTAATCGCCTCACCTGCGACTACCACCTGGTCCCACGTTGTACTACTTGATCCTCCAGCAAAGGAGCCGTCGGGAAGGAGGTCGTTATGATCGCCATTGATCGCCTTGAACTCATTGTTATCTCGAACGGCGTTCTCAGCCTCATCGTCGCTGAGGCTATGAAGCGTGAACTTCCGCGGAGTGGCGCTGTCGTCGCAAATCGAAAAATAGCAGAGTCGTTCTCGCCAGACTGCGAACCCCGAGAGGATGCCGTCGTAGTAGCCGTCAACCCAGCAAAAGCTGAGTTCACTGGTTTTGATTTCGGTTTCCTCGGTAGATTCCATGGGAGATTTATGAAGGTGTCGATCCAGTGGTTCCGGACATTCAAACCTCCCCATATCTCAGAAGGAGATCTTCTACGGAGTCGGTCGCACACACTACCACAGGTCGCATGCTGCTGTCATCCACGACCACCAACGGGCCGCAACAAGACGTGAGGCATCTGACGACCGCAAAGACGACCTCGGGCCAGCCTTTTGGGAAATAAATTTTATGAGGCACATCATCGGAGCCGTAATCACGAACTCGCAGAGATGCCCACATTTCGGGGGACGAAAGCGAAGCAATATGTGCCAGCCATTCTCCAGAAGACTGATCGGCATCAAGTTCGACTGAGTAACCGGAAAGCTCCTGCAAAGCCACGGCAACTTCGCGCGGCGTTGGGAATCTGGGATCAGGAACCGGCTGAGGATGCGAAACACCCTCATCATCAAGCCACTCGGCGCATTCTGCATCCAGTGTAACAACCGAATAAAGAAGTCCCATGTGTTTAATGATCTCCTATTTGAAAAGGATCGCCTGATTTGATCGACCTTCGACTACAAAATCACCCCCGGCTCATACTTCGCCGCGTGCGGAAACTCTTTCTTAATCGCGGCCACGTGCTCGCAGAAAGCGTCCACCTGCTGGGGGGCGTCGCCGGCGTTGGCTTTGCCGGCTTCGACGAGGCGCTGCATGTCTGCGGCGGTGAGGGTGAGGCGCACGTCTTCCACGAGGCGGGCGAGGAGATCGTTCTCGCGCACTTTGCCGGTGCGCATGTCCTTGGCCACCTGCACGGCGTGCTCTTTGATCACTTCGTGGGCGGTCTCGCGGCCGGCACCGGCTTTGACGGCTTCCATCATGACGGTGGTGGTGAGGAGGAAAGGCAGGTAGCGCATGAGCTCCTGCTCCACGACGGCTTCAAAGACTTCCATCTGATTGAGCACGGTGAGCAGCGTCTCCAGCAGGCCGTCCATGGCGAGGAAAGCATCTGGCAGCATGACGCGGCGCACGACGGAGCAGGACACATCGCCTTCGTTCCACTGGTCACCCGCCAGACCGGAGGCCATGGTGAGGTAGCCTTTGAGAATGACGTGCAGGCCGTTGATGCGTTCGCAGGAGCGGCTGTTCATCTTGTGAGGCATGGCGGAGGAGCCTACCTGCCCTTTGGCGAAGCCTTCGCTGGCCAGCTCCTGCCCGGCCATGAGGCGCAGCGTGCGGGCAAAGCTGGAAGGGCCGCTGGCAAGCTGGCAGAGCGAGGCGACGACCTGGAGATCGAGACTGCGCGGATAGACCTGCCCCACGGCATTGAAGGCCGCAGGCATGCCGAGATGGTGCAGGATGCTGCTTTCCAGTGCAGCGGCCTTGGTTGCGTCTCCATTAAAGAGGGTGATCTGGTCCAGGCGGGTGCCCACGGCGCCTTTCAGCCCACGCGCCGGATAGCTGGCGATGAGATGCTGCAGATCGCCAAAGGCCACGAGCAGCTCCTCACCGAACATGGCGAGGCGCTTGCCCAGGGTGGTGACCTGCGCGGCGACGTTGTGCGTGCGTGCCGTCAGCGGAATGTCGCGCGTCTCGGCGGCACGGCGTGCGAGGCCTGCGAGAGCGGCCACGCATTTAGACCGAATCTCAAGAAGCGAACGGAAGACCTGCAATTGCTCCACGTTCTCAGTCAGGTCGCGGCTGGTCATGCCTTTATGAAGATGTTCGTGACCCGCGAGATCGCAGAACTCTTCGATGCGTGCCTTCACATCGTGCCGCGTCACGCGCTCGCGCTCCATGATGGCGGCCACATTCACCTGGTCTTTCACCTTCTCATAGGCTTCGATCACACCGTCCGGCACGCCGATGCCGAGATCGCGCTGTCCTTTGAGTACAGCGATCCAGTAATCGCGCTCCAGTCTGACTTTTCCCTCGGGCGACCAAAGGGCGCGCATGGAGGCGGTGGCGTAACGTTCGGCAAGGACATTGGGAATGGAATCAGACATGGAAGGATTCATCTAGGCCAAGCGCGGCGACTTGGCAAATCGGTGTTGTAAGACACAGAACCGCTGCAATAAAAACCCAGGCGGATGTTTGCCATGATTGGCAATTATTGCCCCACACAACCACTGCAATGAAGCCCTCTCTCCATGGGTTGCGTAATCCATTGCATTCCAAAGACTCATCGTAGCAGCCATGAAAATTAAGGCCGAAAACTGGACTGGTTCTATTCCGTTCCGTTTGTTGTGGCTTGATAGCAATTGTATGAAATTCTTCAGGATTTCCGAAGTTTTTTAGTCAGCACACACTTTTGATTTGCAATTGTGGCAACAATTCGCAAATCTACCAATTATCCCGAACCACACATTTAGCTGAAGACCGAAAATTACCTTGTAATAATAGAAATTATCAACTAGCATTGTTAACAACTTCGCAACGCGACTCAAATTCGACTTTTACAGTTGATTGCAGGCAACAAGACCCACTCACACATTTTATGGCCGATCTAGCAGCACCCGAACTCATGACCGTGAAAGAGACGGCGGAATATCTCCGCATCCCTCTTCCCACCGTCTATTACCTCGTCCAGCGCGGCCAATTGCCTGCGGTTCAAATTGGTGGCCGCTGGCGCATCAAGCGCAGCTTGCTGGACCGCGACGTGCTGCGCAAGGAAGACGAGGCCGGACAGCCCACGGTCATGGTGGTCGATGACGATCCCGCCCTGCAGGCGCTCTTCAAGCAATTCCTCAAAAAGGCCGGTTTCGGACGCCTCGTCGTCGGCACCGGTGCGGAAGCCATCGCCATGGCGAAGAAGCAGAAGTTTGACTTCGTCTTCCTCGACCTCAAGCTGCCGGACGTTCCTGGAGACGAAGTGTATTCGCAGCTCAAGGCCCTTTACCCGGACCTCCCCATCGTGGTGATCACCGGCTACCCCGACAGCGAAATCCTCAGCCGCATCCTCTCCCATGGACCGGTGACGGTGATCAAGAAGCCGATCGAATACGATCAGCTCAATCTCGCCGTGAAGCAGCTCGGCCACAAAGGTGCCGCCGAAGCCGCCGCCTGATTTTCAGACCGCCAAGCCACTCTCCCCGATTTCAGCCCCGTCAGTGTCCCTGGCGGGGCTTTTTCGTGGTGGGGTGGAGCAGCGGGCTTGAAACCTCAGCAATCAGCAATCCTTGCTCATCAATCGTCAATCGCGCATGCCCACGACTCGCTGCCGCCAGAGGATTGTCGAACCATCGATTTTTGATTCTTGAAGTATGAAACCGGCGCAAGAACCCGTAACAGGTTTTATTAAAGAGCAGGATACTTTCAAGAGCGTCTGCGGTGAATGATTGCTAAATAGTTGGGCGCTCTGGTTGTTCCCATTTCAAACTGAACCGGCTCCTTAAAAACGGCTCGACAAGTGCGGCATCCCCCGGCATTCGACTTTCGTCATTCCACGCCGCAACTTCCCACGCCGCCACACGTTCTAAAAGGCTCTTCACGCATGTCCCTCGCCGCCACCACTCTGTTGCTCCCCGCCCCTGATGCCTCTTGGCGCGTGTGGAAGCCGCGAGCGACCTCCAGTGCTGAGACGGTGGAAAGCCCGGCTGAGGCCAAACATGTGAGCAAGCCGTTGCTCATCGGCCTGCCTGCCTCTGCGTGCCGTACTCTGGGCCTGATCCTGCCGCAGACCGATACCGAGCTGCTGGAGCAGATCATCGCCACCCAGCTCGAACGCCGAGGCTTCAAGCTGGAGCAGGACGCCATGGGCAGAAATTACCGCTGGCATCTGCTCGGCCAGCAGGGCGGGCATGTCATCATCAGCGTGGATGTTCTGGCGGATCCATTCCCGGAAGCGCTGGCCGCCTCGCACGCCAGTGATTACACGGCGGCGCTGAGGCTCGCGCAGCTTCCTGCGGGACACCTAGTCATCATCGAGGAGCAGGGCGATCTGGTGCTGGCCGCGAGTCATCAGAGCAAGCTATACCACAGCCACATCTTTGCCAAAGCGCCCGCCACCGAGGAGGCGCTGACGCTGGAGATCACCCTAGCACGGCTGACGCTGGAATCCGAACTCGGCAGCGACACGATCGAAGGCGTGGCGCTGGTGGGTGCCAACTTTGACCGTGGCCTCAGCACCCGGCTCAGCTCTGTTCTGGACCTGCCAGTGCGCATTCTGGCAGATCTGCCGCCCAATTCTGCCCTGGAGACACGCACCTGGACCCGGCTGCTGCCATCTGAGGTACGCACGGCGCTCGGTGCCAGCAACCAGCGCTCCAAGCTCATCCGTGTGCTCGTGCTGGGTGGACTGCTGTACGCCTCGCTGGCATTCCTCGGCTTTGCCTATCTGCATTTCCAAGAACAGCGTGCTGAGAAGCTGGAAGCCGAGGTGGACGCGACGAGCGAGCCAGCGTCCGCGGTGCGCAAGGCCAATGAACGCTGGAAAGTGCTCGCCCCAGCCATCGAGCCGCAGCGCTACCCGCTGTATCTGCTGGGGGAGATCAACCGCATCATGCCCGCGAGCGGCATCGTCATCCGCAAATTCGAAGTGAAGGGCAATGAGATCGACCTCCGAGGTGAAGCACGGGATGCACAGCTCGCATTTCAGTTCATTGAAGATTTCAAAAAGAACCGCGTCCTCAGCCGGTATGAATGGACCAATCCCCGGCCCGAAGTCAAAGGCACCATCGCCTCCTTCCGGGCCCAGGGTAAGCTACGCTAGTTTTCCTCACGAATGTTTATCCACGCTATGAAGTCATCATCCACCCGCCGCTGCAACTCCTCCCGTCCATGGCTCCAGAGGGTGCTGTGCCTCCTGCTCTGTGCTAGTGGTAGTGCCTTTGCGCAGGCACCTGCAACCAACCGTGAGGCCACGAGCAGCGACTATGTGGACAAGCTGCCTGCGGATAAAAAGGACGCGATGGTGGTCATCACTGGAGACAAAGGCAGCGGCACGGGTTTCTTTGCCAAGATCAAGGACAACGTGTTCCTGGTCACCAACATGCATGTGATCAGCGGGCAGACGAGCATCAAGGCCAAGAGCATGGGGGGGACGGATGTCCAGATCACGGGCCTATTTGGCGCGCATGATGCCGACATCGCGCTGCTGAAGCTGGCGGCGGTGCCTAGCGCGTATTTTGAAAGCGAAGGCAGCGTCAACACCGCCAACAAAACCGGCGATCCCATCCTGATACCTGGCAACAGCCTGGGAGGCGGGACCATCCTGCAAACCGAAGGGAAAATCGTGGCTATCGGACCCGTCAAAATCGAGCACGACGCCCCCACGTTTCATGGCAACAGCGGCAGCCCGATCCTAAGTACGGCGAGCTGGAAGGTGCTGGGGGTGGACACTGAAAGCGTCACCGTCAGCATGTCGGACCAATCGGACTCCGCCTCGGCAAACAATGCGGGTTCCCAGATCAAATCGTCCATCCGGTTGTTCGGCTACCGGCTGGACAGCGTGTCGCAATGGGAGGCCATTGAGTGGGCCAAGTTCGCGCAGCAGTCCAAGAAGCTGGAAGATGCGGATGCGCTAGTGACCTCCGTCCATGCCGTGCTGAAGCGTGACGATAAGGGATGGAGAAAAAACCCATCCACCAATTCCGCCATGACTTCACTGCGCGAACTGGTCAACAAACCCCGTGTATCCCCCGCCGAAGTCAAAGCCAAGGCGGAAACCGTGGTACTCCAATTCCGCAACTCGCTCAAAAAAGTCGAGGCCGATGCCCTTGAAAGCAAAAAGTACTGCTACGGCTACATCGCCCTGCGCTATGAACAACTGGGCGAGTACGCCAAGGCACTGCGCGAGTACCTGGATGCCGACAAAATCCGCTAACCTCTACCTGAATGGCCCTCGCCCTGACCCAACGTGAAAAGAAACTGCTCGGTGCCTGCATCGGCGCGCTGCTGCTGATGGCGACGTTCATCATGCTCAAGCAGTTTCTGGACCGCCGCACAGCGGTGCTGGCGCGGATCAGTGGACTGGAGAATGAGAAAAAGGAAAACAGCCATTGGATGGACGACCGCGAGTTCTGGGACAAGCGCTCCGCGTGGATGGAGAAGAACATGCCCACCACGGAGAGCCTCGGCACCGCTCAGGCCAAGCTGCTCGAAGAAATCCAGAACGTCGCGCTGGATTACCAACTGCAGGTGCAGAAGCAACAGCTCCTGCCGGATGCCGCCGACAGCAAGACGAACGCTGCGGTGTACCGTGAAGTGGCCGTCGAAGTGCGGCTGCGCGGTGATCAAACCACATTGCTGGGCTGGCTGGCCAGCTTGCAGTCGCCAGAAAAATTTCAAGCCATCAAGCAGCTTGAACTCGAGATCGACGCCAAGGCCAAGGAAAAGACCCCGCAAGCATTGTGCAACCTCGTACTGGCACGCTGGTTTAAACCTGAAAACGGACTCTAACCATGAAAGCCTTCCTTGCCGCCCTTCTGATGTCAGGTGCCGCGCTGTGCCTCCAGGCCCAGTCCCTCGTGCCTGCGGCTGCGCCGGCAGCGCCACCGCTGACGACCTCCGATCTGCTGCCGCTGCCTGGAGATGAACTCGACCCCACGCTGGCACTGGCACCCGCGCCAGTGGCGGCTCCCGCCGCCGCCATGGCCCCCGCCGCGCCGGTGGACCCCGACCTGCCGCAGCCCTTTGATGCAGCGTCCTTGAGCGCCATCATTCAAAATTCGCCCTTCACGCGCATCGTCAGCATTTCCGATTCCCTCGTGCTCACCGGCATGGCCTACGTCAATGGCAAACCGGTCGTGACCATTTTTGACAAAAACGAGAAGCAGTCCCTCGTCGTCACCGAAGAGCCCAACCTCAAAGGATGGAAGCTCATGGAAGCACGGCCCACGGCCAACCTGGATTATGCCCAGGCAAAAATCGCCATCGGTGGGGAGACCTTCAGCATCCGGCATAGCGTGCTGGACAAGAACGACCTGACGAAAGGCAAGAGTGACAAAGGCGACAAAGGCTCGCGCAGTGAATCCTCCGGCGGTGACCGCTTCAGCCGTGGCAACCGTGGCCCGAGCGAAGAAGACCGGAAGAAGTACGACACACTCTCCGACAAGGCCAAGGAGAAATTCCGCGACGCCATGCGCGAAAAGTTCAGCGATGAGAAGTTCCGCAATGCACCTGAGGAAGAGCGCCGTGGCGCTATCCGCACCATGTTTGAGAAAATCCAAAAAGAAGACGGCGGAGCCAAATAGCCCGCCGCTCTTAGACCTACCGCCGCACATCACGCCCCATCCCTTTCGCATGCATCGTAGTCTTCCCGTTCTCACCACGTTTCTGTTTGCCATCACCGCAGTCGTGCGCGGCCAGAGCATCGTCCCCCCTGCCCCGCCACCCGTGCCGGCACCTCTTCCGGCAGCACCGGCTGCCCCAACGTCGCCTGCTGCCGCCGCGTCTGCTACACCTGCAGCAGTAGCGCCTCCCCCAGTACCTGCCGCCGATGGTGCGGCACCCGCTGCACCGACTGATGGTGGACGCTTCGGTGGTCGCGGTGGATTTGGCCGACGTGGCGGCTTCGGTGGGCCTGGGGGCATGGGCGCTGACGGCCCCGGCGCACCGGGAGAAGCCGAGGCGTTCCAGATCACTGGCGACAACGTGATGATGCAGTTTTCCAACAATCCGGTGGCCGACCTGCTGGCCATCTATGAGAAGCTCACTGGCTACACGCTGATCAAGGACTCCAACATCTTTGAAGGAGCCACCATCAGCCTCGTCACCCCCAAGCAGGTGCCCAAGACGGAAGCGATCAAGCTCATTGAGGCCTCATTGCTTGCCAACGGCTACGCCATCGTCACCGAACCCGGTGGCACCAGCGCCAAGATCCTGCCAGCACGCAATCAAAGCGCCAATGCTGTGCAGTTCTCCCATGGGGTGAAGTTTTTCACCAGCGCCAAGGAAATCCCCGACAACGAAAGCATCGTGTCGTACTTCATGAAGCTGGACTTCCTGGACCCCGAGGACGCCGCAACCATGCTCTCCGGCCACGTCGGTTTGGGCGCGTATGGCCGCATCACCCCGGTGTCCGCGCCGCCGGGACTGCTCATCACCGAAAGTGCCACGGTGGTGAAACAGCTCATCGGTATTCGTGAAGCGATTGACCTAGGTGACACCGGCTCCTCGCTCGTGACGAAGTTCATCCCCATCAAGTTCGCCGACGCCGCCGTGATCTCACAGATCATTCAAGCCACACTGACGGCTCAGGCTCAGGAGAAAGAAACGAAGGGGGTGAACACCATCCGTGGTGCCGCCGCTAGCGACGGCAAAGGTGCCGAGAGCAAGGAACCGCCCAAGCCAGCTTCCGCCGCCGCCTCAAGCAATTCATCCTCGCAGAACCAGAATGCGGTGAATCCCCAGCCCAGCACGCAGGTGGTCGCAGACACGCGCCTGAACCAGATCCTCGTCGTCGCCTCGCCGCTGGACTTCATCTACGTCTCCAGCCTGATTGCTGAATTTGACAAGCCGCTGGACAACACGGAGCCCTACGAACGCAAACTCAAGTATGCTGCCGCCATTGATGTGCTCAGCGCGCTGGTGGACCGTCTGCAGGAAGTGAGCGCTGGCACCACCCAACTGCCCGGCGGCGGCACCATCCAGCAGCAGCGCCAGCAGGTGCTGGCTACCAACAGCAGCCAGCTCCTCGGCGGACGAACCACGCAGGGCACCCGTGGCGGTGTGGTGGGTAACACGGCCGCTTCCGCCGCAGGCTCTGACACCGCCAGCGCGGCCCCCGCTACTGGCAGCACTACCAGCACGGCAACAGCAGGATCGGCCGTAGGAACCCGTGCCGACATTGTCTCCGGCCCCACGGAAAACAACGCGCCGGTCTCGGTGCTTGTTGGAAAGTCACGCATCGTAGCGGACCCCATGTCCAACTCCATCATCGTCATCGGCAGGCAGGAGGAGATCGGCAAAGTCGATGCACTGCTCGACAAGCTCGACCGCAAGCCCGCCCAGGTCTATCTCGCCACCGTCATCGGCGAGCTTACCCTCACTGACCAGATGAGCAGCGGGATCGATTACATCTCGGCGCTGACGAACAAGAACTTCTCGGCCAGCAGCATCACCAACCGCACCGATATTCTCGGTGCCGCCGGCGGGGTGGGGCGCGCCATCACGGATCTGCGCAACAATAACATCACTACCCCCTTCGGCCCCAGCACGGGTCTGAACCTGTATGGCGCTGCGGGCAGTGGTCTCGGCATCTACCTCAACGCGCTCCAGACCAACACCAATTTCAAAATTCTTTCGCGCCCGTCCGTCTTTGCGCTCAACAACAAGAAGGCCGTCATCACATCCGGCAAGCAGATCCCGGTTCCTTCCACGCAGACGCAGTTTTCCTCCGTGGCCGGTGCCATTCCGCAGTCCACCACGCAGATCGTGTATCGCGATGTGGTGCTGAAGCTGGAAGTCGTGCCGCTGATCAATGTGGATGGTGAAGTCACGCTGACGGTTTCTCAGATCAATGACAGCGTCGTGGGCAGTCAGCTCGTGCAGCCCAACTTGGTGCCCATCATTGGCACGGAGCAGCTCGTCACCTCCGTCACCATCCCTGACCGCCACACCATCGTGCTCGGTGGTCTCATCAGCGAAGAAAAAGACCTCACGCAGAACGGCATTCCGCTGCTCGGTAAAATCCCCGGACTTGGCAAGCTGTTCCGCACGGACGTCAAAAACAACATCCGCAAAGAGCTCATTGTGTTCATTCAGCCCCAGGTGGTGACGGACACGTCGAGCGTCCTCGCAACCTCCCTGAGTGAAGACACCCGCACGACGGCAGGTGCCCAGGCCGCCCAGCGCTTCCCGCAAGTCCCAGCACCGCCCGCCCTGGAGCCGGTCGTGGTGCCGCAGAAGAAGAAAAACTTCTTCATGCGCATGTTCAGCCGTGATCCGAAGCCAGAGCCGCAGCAGTGAGGGGTGGGGCAGCGCTGTTGGAGTGCGGCTGCGCAACCCTGAAAGGGTGAAGCTGCCGCTTTTGAACGTCTCGTGGCGCACGTGTGCTGACCGGCTGGAGGAAGTCCACCGGCTCCCGCCTTCGAACAAATCGAGGTATGAGTGAGACGATCAGCACGTCGAAAGCGGTGCCGCCGATGCAGGCTTGCGCCGTGCATCTCTGTCACCGCACTCCACGACGCTCCGCGCCTGAGTGGGTGCTGGAGCTTCCTGCCGCATTCTTTGAATCCCTACTGCATGCTCACGCGCTCAGACCCAGAGTGCAGAAAGAGAAGATCGACACAGGATTCCTTGACCTTGTGGCCACCTGACCTTTGACTGCGCGCCTTGCACTTCGAGATCAAAACCCTTCTTCTCAACGAGCCGTTTCGCATCGCCCATGGCACCTCCGCGACGCGTCAGGTGCTGCGCGCCACGAACGGTGAACGCGTGACGGAAGCGCCGTTTGTGCCGTATTATGGTGAAGATCCAGCGGCGACGCTGGCGGTGGTCAATCAAGCGGTGCTGCCGGAAGTGCTGCCGCGCACCGCTGGCCTGGCGCTCAATCTGCTGCGCCATGACATCATCGGCCACGAGACGGGCCAGCCCCTGGCGGCTTACGCGCAGTCCAAGCTGGGCGCGCCTTTGCGTCCTACTCCGCCTGGCTGCCGCTCCTTCAGCATTCCCGAGGATCTCGACGTCTTTGCGGACAAGGTGAGCGAGATTGCGCAGCAGTTTCCCGTGCTCAAACTCAAGCTCGGTTCTGGTGATCTGGGACTGGACATCGCCATCGTCTCCGTCGCGCGCTATGCGGCACCTCATGCGAAACTGCTGCTGGATGTGAATGGCGGCTGGGACATGGCCGAAGCTCCGCTGATGATCGAGAAGCTCGCGGAATACAGTCCGACGCTTATCGAGCAGCCCATCCACCACCGCCTTGGTGTCGATGGCTGGGAAGAACTGCGGGCGCTGCTGCCGGGCAATCCGCCGCCGATCTTCGCTGATGAAAGCATGCAGACGGTGGCCGATGTGATTGCTCTGGCTGATTTCGTGGATGGCGTGAACATCAAGCTGCTCAAGAGCGGCAGCTTGGACGCGGCGGTGGCGATGATCGCGACAGCGCGGGAGCACAGTCTGCAAATCCTCCTGGGCTGCATGATCGAAACCAGCCTGGGCACCACGGCGGCGGCGCACCTGGCACCGTGGGCCGACTGGATCGACCTGGACGGGCATTTCTACGTCGCCAATGACGACTTCACCGGCATCACCTATGATGCCACTGGCAACCTCATCATGCCAAACCGTCCCGGTATTGGCGCTGTCCCCCGATGAACGTTTCTCTTCTGCAATCCTCCGCCGAAAAACATCTCCCGGCTGCGCTCGACTTCCTGCGCCGTCTCGTCGCCATCAACAGCTTCACCACCAATCCTGCGGGTGTGGATGAAGTCGCGCGACAGACCGCAGCAGAGTTTGCCCCGCTGGGGTTTGAAGCTGAGCTGGTGCCGTGTACCACGGCTGATACCGGCCACCATCTTTTTCTCACGCATCGTGGTCAGGGTGGAGATCCCATCGTGCTCGTCACACATTCGGACACGGTGTTTCCGCCCGAGGAGGAAAAGCTGAATGACTTCCAATGGGATGAGCGGCCCGAGGAAGGCCGCATCTATGGACCGGGCACGGTCGATAACAAAGGCGGCACCGCTTTGATCTGGCTCATGCTGCAAGTCCTGCGCGATGTCGCCCCTGATGTCTTCGAGCGCACGCACTGGCTCGTGGCTGCGAACGCTGCCGAGGAAATCATCGGCGATGATTTTGGCCGCGCCACTGCCAGCCTCTGCGGCGGCCAAGCGCGCGCGGTGCTGGTGTTTGAAGGTGGTCCGGTGGATGAGCGCGGCTGGCACATTGTCACTTCCCGCAAAGGCCGCAGTTCCTGGCGGCTCAGCGCCGAAGGCAAGGCCGCACATGCTGGTAGCAAACACCATGAAGGAGTCAATGCCATCGACGCGCTCGCCTGTGTGCTGCCGGACATTGCCGCGCTGACAAACGCCAGCGTGGAACGCACCGTGAACATCGGCATGATTCACGGCGGCACGGTGGTCAATCGCGTGCCGCATGAAGCGGTGGCCGAGTGGGAATGCCGCGCCACCGAGCCTGCGGTGCTGCAGCAGGCAGATGATTTTTTCACCACTCTCAACGGCACTGCTGCGAATGGCGCGAAGCTCACGGCGGAGCGCACTGGCCACACCGCCGCATGGCCTGGCAGCGTGGAATCCGAGGCGCTCTTTCACCTGTGGCATGAAGCCGCTGCCGTGATGAATCTCACCGCCGTGTCCGTACCACGCGGTGGTTTGAGCGATGCCAACCACCTCTGGCACCTCGCGCCCACGCTTGACGGTCTGGGGCCTTTCGGTGGCAATGCTCACTGCTCCGAACGCAGCGCGGATGGCAGCAAGCTGCCCGAGTATGTGGAACCAGCTTCGTTTGTACCGAAGGCGGTGATGAATGTGCTGGCGCTGGTGAAGCTCGTTTCGAGCTAGATTAACCCGGCGTCATGAGTGTGCATCTGGCTGTGAAGCACAGGAGCAGACAGCGCGGACACGCTGAATTTTAGCAAAGGAATGGAAGAGCAAGGGAATGAATGTTCCGGCACATTCCTTTGCCTGATCATTCCATTGCAAAACCAAAGCGCCCGCGGGCTCTATCCTGTGGCCTGAAAGTATCACTCACGTGATGGCGGTGGGCGAAATGAGCCGGAATTAAAGGTAGAAAAATTTGGGGGTAGAAAAATTTTCCGAACCTCTGATTCTGAAATCTTTCTACCCCCAATCTTTCTACCGTCAATGCAGGTCTTGGTGAACGAAGACATCTCAAGCATGCCCTTTGATAGCAGCGCAGAGAATTGGCAAAGGAATGTCCTTTCCGGCACATTCCTTTGCCCAACATTCCTTTGCCAATATCAAGACTCCCGCAGGCTCTATCCTGTGGCCGGATGAATAGCTCGCGAGCACGCTCACAGCCCCTTGGCCAGCGTCTTCACGCGGACCAGAAACATGTTCGCGGTGATGTAGAGAGTGCTGCGGTCTGGGCCGCCGAAGGCGCAGTTGGCGGTGGGTTGGCCGGTAAGGATGCTGCCGAGGTGTTTGCCGTCTTTGCTGATGACGAGCACGCCGCCGGGGCCGGTGGTCCAGATGTTGCCGTTCGCATCGACCTTCATGCCATCGCAGCCGCCTTTGCGCTCGGCGCTCTTGAGTGGCTGCGCATTGAAGAAGACGCGACCGTTTTTCGCCGTGCCATCGTCTTGCAGCTCGTAGGCCATGACGCGGGTGTTCTGCGGATCTGACACCGCGATGTAGAGCGTCTTTTGATCAGGGCTCAGGGCGATGCCGTTCGGGAAACGCAGGTCAGCGATGACCAGCGAGACTTTGCCGTCGGGCGTCACGGCATAGACGCCGTGCTGCGGGAGTTCGGGTGCTTCGCCTTTCTTCAGGCCGTAGGGCGGATCGGTGAAGAAGAGGGTGCCGTTCTTCGCGATGACGAGATCGTTGGGGCTGCTGAAGCGCTTGCCTTCAAACTTGTCTGCCAGCGAGGTAAAGGTGCCGTCTTTCTCCAAGCGCGCGATGCGGCGCTCGCCATGCTGGCAGAGCACCAGACGTCCCTGGGCATCCACCTGCAAGCCGTTGGAACCTTGGCCGTCGCCACTGAGGCTGCCGCTGGGCTTCAGCACCACCTTGGCGGAGGTGTCGCCTTCGTTCCAGCCGAAGACGGTGTTTTGCGGCACATCGGAGAAGACAATGCCGCCATCGCGCCAGACCGGTCCTTCCGACCACTTGAAGCCTGAGGCCAGTTCTTCGATCTTGGCCCCTGGAGCGATCAACGCATCGAGCGCTGGATCAAGCCGCTCGATGGAGCCCTCGAATTCTACGACGGGGGTCGCCGCAGCGGCAGCGAGTGAAGTGACGAGCAGCAGGAAGAGGGAACGATGAAGCATGGTGCGGGTGGGTTGGAGAGTGATCTAAACGGGCTTGAGCCGCCGAAACATTTCGGACTTTAATGCGTTATCCAATACCCAACTCACCTTTTTGCCATGAAAACCCTGTTCGCCTCTCTTGCCCTGCTGTTTGCCACCTCCGCCTTTGCGGATGGACCGGTCAAAGTGACGGATCTGAAAGCTGCCCTGAAGACTGCGCAGAAAGAAGGCAAGCTGCTGTTTGTCCAACTGGGGCGCGAAGCCTGTGGCAACTGCCAGGCGCTGAAAGGCATGATCGCCAAACAGGAGGTGCCGCTGGCCGCCAGCAAGTATGTCTATGCGGATGTGGACTGCGACGACTCGAAGACCATCGACCTATTCACTAAACGCTTTCAGGTAGAAGGCACCACCCTGCCCTTTGTGGTGGTCGCCGCACCGGATGGGACGCAGCTCGCGGCGCGCAGCGGGTCTGGCCGTGCGAAGGATTACAATGGGCTGCTGCGTGAGGCGCAGGCTGCGGCGGAGAAGCTGGCGGCTGGGAAGAAGTGAGCGGGCCTGCTGGGTGAGGCGTTTGAGAAGGCTCGTGGTTGCGGGATAGAGGCTCGAACCTCGGGCGAACGTTTAGAAATTAGGCGGCAGCGAGCGGGAAGCGTCTATGGGGCGACAGATGCCATGATGGGCCGATGGCTCCGATCACGGCTTTGTCTCCATCTGTGCTTCTTTAACTCCCTCGGCTACAGATCGCGCCAGGGTCTTGACGGCTCCCTGGGTGCCTTCGGCCAAATCATCGAGCGCATCGATGGCAACTGGAACTTGTTCCGCTGCCGCGTATCTGGCCATGGCTCCCATATAACCAATCATGCACATCAATAAGCCGACGAAAAGCAGAGGCATCCCGACAAAGCAGCACCAAAAGTAAGGAGCCAGTCCAGGGCCACCCAAGGAGGAGAAAAAGCTCACCATGCCGATGATGAGAAACATGAGGCCAACGACTGCGACTATGGGGCCGACGACGCGCAAGAATGAGCGTGTCCTTTTGTGCTGTGGGGTTTGTAGCTTGCTCATACTAGGTTGAAGTGCGCGAGATCAGCTATCTCTGATGGATGCCAGACACAATCGTTGGGGATGCCGACGGCACGCTGAGGCAAGGTTTTTTGAGTACCCACGGGTGGTCGGCTGCATGAGGGATGTTTTTAATGCATGGGCGCGTCTGATTCAAGCCAAGTGTGGTTTTTGATGTGCAGTTCGCGTTTGACTACGTGGCGCTGGAGGCTTTTTAGTAGAGTAGGCAGGAGCGATCAAAAGAGCGCGACAGCGTCCTGGAGTGCTCCAGTCCTCTGGAGCTTTCGTGGGCCTGGAGTCGTACGAAAGCGCCGGAGGACCGGCGCACTCCAGGACGCTGTCGCGAGGATTCACCCGCTGATACGTTTGGTCCTGCATCAGGCAAAGGCTTCGACTCTATGGTTACGGCTTAGCCTTATGTGAAGGCGGTCACGTGGGGGAGTTCGGCGATGGGTACGCGCGAGACGTTGGGTGGGGTTCGGGGGCTTGTGGACGCGCGGACCGCACTCGGAGAATGCGGGCTACGCCGCGATGAGGCTTGCTTCGTGGCGAATGACTTACCGCGGAGCTATTCGTTCCTGGTATTTGATGGCGCTTACTCGCCCTCTAGAACCTACCACCATCCACCATGAACTGCTGGGCGGTGCAGGCGGCACCGTCGTCGGCGGCGAGGAAGAGGACCATTTGGGCGAATTCGGCGGGGAGGATGCGGCGCTTGAGGGCTTGATCGCGCATCGTGCCCGCCTCGCCTTCGGGGGACCACCATTGGGTGAGCTGGCGCTCGGTGGGGACCCAGCCGGGGAGTACGGTATTCACGCGGATGCCATGGGGGCCGAAGGTGCGGGCCATGGTGCGGGTGATGCCTTCGACGGCGGATTTGGCGATGGCGTAGCCGGGAAAGAAATCTTCCTGCATCATGTAGCTGCTGGAGCCGATGTTGATGACGGAGCCGTGGGAGGCGGTGATCATCTGCGGAGCGAGAGCCTGGATGGCGAAGAAGTAATGCCGGAGGTTGGTATTAATGCGATTGTCGAAGTACTCGGGCGTGACGTCTTGCCATGCGTGGCGGTCGTCGTTGGCGGCGTTGTTGACGAGGACGGTGACGCTGCCGAGATCGCGGATGGCGGAGGCACAGGCGGTTTGGAGCGCGCCGATGTCGAGGAGATCGACCTCATAGAACAAGGGCGTGTGCGCCACGCCTGCGTTGGTGCAGCGTTCAATGGTGGCGTGGGCATAGGGGACGTTTTTGTCCACGAAGGCGACGCGGCTGCCCTGGCGGGCGAATTGCTCCACCAGGGCACTGCCGATGCCATCGGCCCCGCCGGTGATGAATACGGTGCGATCAACGAGCGAGGGATAGCGGGCGTATTGCGCGGGCATGGGCGATCAGTTTTCGATCTGGCTGACGAGCTTTTTGAGGAGGTCGGTCTTGGCGGTGTTGGCCTTCTCGATCTCTTCGGGCGTGCTTTCTTTTTTGGGCGTCGGGAGGGTGCGGTAGGCGTCTCCTTCGGCGGCGAGCTTGGTGGCCCAGGCGGGGTCGGCTTTGGCTTTGGCGAGCGCTTTGGCTTCCAGGGCTGCGGCATCGAGCTGGAGCATGGTGCCTGCGGTGGCGGCGATGGATTTGAGGGCCTGCTGCGCGGAGACGGCGGGATTGGCGGTGGCGGGGCCGTCGGTGAGCTTCAGTGCCCAGCGGATACCAGCCGTGATGTGCTGCTGGTAGGTGGCGTCGGTCCAGCTTGAGGCGTTGTGGCCGAGATTGGTGTAGAAGAGGCGGCCATCGCCGACGTTGCGCACCCAGGAGACGGGGACGTGGTAGGGAGCCTGGGGCTTGGATTTGGCCATGTCGATGCTGAGGAGGACGCGGACGGATTCGGGATTGAAGTGGGTGTATTGGTAGATCTCGTCCTTCCACTGAAACTCAGGCTGGAACATGGCCACGGCGGGGTGGCTTGGCTCGTGATTGGTGAAGGTGTAGGTGCCGCCGCCGCCCCAGGGATGACCGGCGAAGCTGCCATTGATCATGTCATAGTAGGGCTGCATGTTTTTGAGGGTGTCGGTGGCGGCATGCATGCCGATGAAGGCTTTGCCGGTCTTGACCCAATTGACGAGGGCTTCGCCATCTGGCAGTGGGAGATCGCCGGTGGTGTTGCAGAAGATGATGCCATCGAGGGTGGCGAGATTGGCGGCGCTGAGTTTGGTGGCGAAGAGTTCTTTGACCTTGTCATTCCATGCGCCTTGCTCGGTTCGGGCTTTGGCTTCGGCGGCTTTGTATTTGGCCTCTTCATCGACCCACTGGGCATCGGACATCAGTTTGGTACGCACGGGCTTGGGGCCTGCGTTGGGCTTCGGGCCTGGCTCGCTGAGGAACTCGAAGGCGAGCTCGCCTCCGCTCTTGGCGGCGATTTCTGGCAGGACTTTCTCGGCAGCCTCAATGGCAGGGCCATGGCGGAAACCAGCGGTGATGGTGATAACGAGGAGCTTTTTCGGCGCAGCGGTGGCGATGCTGGAAAACGCGAACAGGCCGAGCGCGGCAGCAGTGATCAGGGCGGGGAGTTTCATGGTGGGATGTGAGAGGGAGAGACAAACGCGGAGCCTGGGGGAAACTTCAAGGGAAATGCGGATGGGGGCCGCAGGTGCTTGCGACGTGCTGCTGGCTTCGCCAAGGCGACGAAACCCAGGATGGAATAAATACCGCGCGCCGAAAACTGCGGGGGTTTTGCGGCGTATTATTGATACCATCCCCATGTCCTTCTCATCTTCCGCATCTCCGCAACGCTGTTCTGGCCCGCTGTCACGGCGGAGTTTTCTCAGTATGGGCACCCTCGGGCTGACGGGATGGTCCTTGAGCGATACCTTGCGCGCGGAAACGCTGGCCAAGGCGGCGGGAAAACGGCTCAAGGATAAGTCAGTCATCTTTGTCTGGCTACCGGGCGGCATGTCGCAGCTCGAAAGCTATGACATGAAGCCGAACGCGCCGGTGGAATATCGTGGCGTGCTCAACCCGATCCGCACTAAGGTGCCGGGCACGCACATCTGTGAACTGTTTCCAAAGCAGGCGAAGATTGCCGACAAGTTCAACATCATCCGCAGCGTGCATCATGAGTTCGCGGATCATGGCGGCGGGCACAAGCGTTTCATGACGGGGCGCAATCCCGCGCTGCCGGTGGGATTCGTCAATGATGCGCCCTCGGTGCAGTCGATCATCTCGCGCAAGCTGCAGCGCGCCGGGCAGCCCATGCCGACGTGCGTGGCGGGGGTGGATCGCGGACGCAGCGGTATTGATGTGTTCTCGATGGGGCCAGCCTATCTCGGCCCTTCTTCATCGCCCTTCATGGTGGTGGGAGATCCCAGCGCGAAGGATTTCAAGGTGGAGAATATCGGCATGGCGCAAGACATGGCAGCGCGCATGGAGGACCGCATGCACCTGCTCAAGGGCATGGACAATCTGCAGCGCGAGATGGACCGCAGCGGCCTGATGGAGGCGATGGACAGCTTTAGCCAAAAAGCATTTGGCATGCTGACCACGCCTGCGGTGCGGGATGCCTTTGACCTGACCAAGGAGTCCACTCAAACACGCGAGCGCTACGGCTACAGCACCTACGGCCAGCGCGGGCTCATGGCGCGGCGCTTGGTGGAGGCGGGCTGCCGGTTTGTGACGATGGTCTGGGAGAATCCTTTCTCCACGGCCATCCCGAAGAACTGCTCGTACAACTGGGACAGCCACGCGGTGAACTGCGACATGTATGCCGATGCGCGCTGGCGCATGCCGGTGTACGATCAGGCGGCGTCCGCTTTGATCGAGGATCTGTATCAGCGCGGACTGGACAAAGACGTGCTCGTCATCATCACCGGTGAATTTGGCCGCACGCCGCGGATCAATACGCAAATCGGCACGCAGACCGGTGTGAGCCAGCCTGGGCGTGACCACTGGGCGAATGCGATGTCCTTCATCGTCAGCGGTGGCGGCATGCAGACCGGGCAGGTCATCGGCGCGACGAATCCACGGGCCGAATTCCCTATCGAGCGCCCCCTCAGCCCGAACGACCTCTGGGCCACGGTGTACCAGCACCTGGGCATCGACCCCGAAGACACGTTTGATGACTTCCAGGGCCGCCCGATGCCCATCCTGCCCTATGGCGACCCGATCAAAGAACTGCTGCCGCTGGCGTAAAACGGCAGCGCATCCAAAGCGGAGGGCTGCAACGTTAGATTGACCTGAAGGCCAGTCTGGCCTTGATAACGGCACTCCTGGCCTCCCGGCCTGAACGCAACCCACACCCACACAACCTCTATGGCCCTCTCCGTCGGTTCCAAAGCCCCCGGCTTTACCCTCAAATCCAAATCCGCCACCGGTCTCAGCGATGTCTCGCTGCCCGCTGGCAAGAACACCGTCCTACTGTTCTTCCCCCTCGCTTTCACCGGCGTCTGCACCCAGGAACTCTGCGACATCACCGCAGGCCTGAGCTCTTACAGCGACCTGAATGCTGAAGTCATCGGCATCAGCGTGGACAGCCCCTTTGCACAGGAAGCCTGGGCACTGAAGGAAAGCATCGGCATCACCCTGGTGAGCGACCTGAACAAGGAAACCACCAAGGCCTACGACGTGCTCTTCCCAGGCCTCGCCGGCATCGGTGACACCTCCGCCCGTGCCGCCTTCGTCATCGACAAAAACGGCGTCATCCAATACGCCGAACAGACCGCGACCCCGAAGGACCTGCCAGACTTTGCCGCCGTGAAGGCCAAGCTCGCTGAGCTGTCGTAATCGACCTGCTGATTGAAAAATTCGATGCCATGTGATGATGAGTCACATGGCATTTTTTGTGGCTCTGATCTTGCTGAAGAGCGACCGTTTCGTTAAAACGGTGCATGATTCCACCGCTATCGAACCGCTGCCGCCTTCGCTTTGAGTGCGAAGAAGTGTGCGATGGAGTCGTTGTTTCCGAGCGCCGCACATGATCTTGCACATCCTGCCATGCCTCTTGCTCGCCTGTACCCTGTCAGCTCAGGATCTCCAATCATTCCTCGCGCCAAACCTCGCTGACGGCTTCGATTTTCCTGTCGGCGACGCAGACGGTAAGGCGGGCTACCAGGACCAGGGCACTAAACGCCGGTATAAGAACTGGATCGTCAAAGAGTCGGTCGTTGATGCTCTCGGGCTTGAAGCCCAAGAAACCTGGAACGGCAGCGGCGGAGGTAAGACCGCTGCGAACCAACCGGTTCACGCACTGGCTGCCGGTACCGTGACCGAACTGAAAAACGATGAGGTCTGGCTGGAGCACCGCTTTCTCGAAAACGGACAGCCCCAGCACATCCAGATTGGCTATGCCGGAATTCATGCCTGCAATCTCAAACCCGGCGACCAAGTGAAGCGGCGGCAGCGCATCGCCCAGATCGCGCCCGGTTTGAATGGAGGGCACGCACAACTCACCCTCACCATGAAACATCTTCTCTATGCGGAAGCGGCTACCTGGCCGATGAGCGTTTCAGCTTTCATCCGTAGCCACAGGCAACTGCTGGTGCCTGCGAAAGAGGAGCGCGTGCTCATCGCCGTGAAGCATGACTATCGGCTGCATGTGTGCGAGAAGGGTCAGGTGAAGCTCACCCTGCTCGTCGCTCTGGGACAGCGTGGCTGGGAGCGCAAGACGATGGATGGCGACAACGGCACGCCGGTGGGTGAATACCGCATCACGCAGAAGGTCAAAGGACCGTTTGATGGCACTTTCGGAGGCTATCTTGGTGCTGCTTGGCTGCGATTGAATTATCCTAACACCTATGATGCGCGGACTGCGCTGAGCGAAAATCGTATCTCCAAGAAAGAGCACGACCGTATTGCTGCGGCAGCGCTGCATGGTTCATTGTCTCCTACAGACACCTCACTCGGCGGCGGTATCGGCATTCATGGCTGGCTCAGCGACTGGCCCGACGGTGCCAATCATCTCACCTGGGGCTGTCTGAGTCTGCGAAAGGCCGATTTGCTGCAAGTTCACGACTTGGTGAACAAAGGGACGCGAGTTTTGATTTTGCCGTGAAGGACGGTGCGCGTGGCTTATGAGGTTTCTTCATTACGTCTCAAACATGTGCTTGGAAAACTGCACCCGGTGTGTGCATACTCGACGCCGATTGGAAAAATCATGACCTCCTTCCGACCATTTTTGCATCTTATCTTTTTGATGTCCTTTGGGCTGCAAGCAGTCGTGTGCTGTGCGGAAACGCAGACTGATTATGAGTTTCTTGTGATCCCTTTGAACAAGTCAGCGGAGTTTACAGCAGCCCTGCTTCGGCAGGTTGAAAAGGTAATGGCACCATTCACGCCTGCGAAGGAAAAGCAGGCTGCAGTCTCCAGCTTTGTGACCGATGAAGGCTGCTACGTGCTGCATGGGGATTTGTTCGGCAGCGCACAGCGTTTTGTGCTTCTGGAGCTTAAAGTTGAACCCTCTTTTGAGAATCTTGCGACTGAAGAAAAGGTAGTGGGTCTTGCATGGCTGCATGCCGAGCGGTGGGAGCTATGCACACTACTGGATGTTGCCCCAGTTTGGCGACCCAAGGGGTGGAAGGAACGTGGGGACAATTACCTACCGATCACTCCCGCAGAGCGGCCATTTGAGCTTGAAGACCTGTCTGGAGATGGCGTGCCTGAAGTCATTCTGGCCGCTGATGTGCACAAGTACTTCCAACAGCATTTTATGTATCGCTTAAATGCCAAAACGAAGAGCCTCACGTGTGTCGCGGACTCCATGAAAAAGCCTGTGCTGAACGGGGGCTTCGTAATGTTGTATTCCAATTCGGGGCGTCGCGCCATTTGGGAGGAGTGGGAGTTCTGCCAATGGGAGGGAAACAAGCTCATTGAAAAAGCCTCATGGCATGAGGAGTCACCCTACAATGACGAAGAGAAGCCCTTTATGCTAGCGACACGCGCGAACGACCAAGGTGTAGAAGCTGCGTACAAGTTATTAACAGAAGCGTCTGATTCAGACACAGACTCGGTGTGCCAAATCACCCGACAGGACAAACTCTTTGCACGCGTGACGTTTACGTGGTCCCGGTCATTGGTGGCTGTCACAGGCGATGGATTCTATCCGTCTGGTGATGAGTCTGCGTACCTCTTTGAAAAGCTCACAGGACTGCCACGAAAACTCTATCCTGCGAACAAATGGGGAAAGAGTGTCAAAGCGCTGGAAAAAAACGTGAAGATTCATGTCAAGGGAGAGCCTGCTGCAGTGCAAATGCTTTCCCCATAATAGAGGGAAATCACCGCCACTCATGCTTCGGATACCGTCCCCGCAACTGCGCCTTTACGGCCGGATACCCTTCGCGCCAGAATCTGCCGAGATCGCCGGTGGTTTGGATGGGTCTTTGGGCGGGTGAGAGGAGATGGACGGTGACGCTGATGCGGCCGGCGGCGACTTTGGGATTTTCGTTGATGTCGTACATGTGCTGCAGCACTGCGCTGACGCTGGGGGGCTGCTTTTCGTCATAGACGATGCGGGCGGTTTTGCCGTTTTTGAGGGCGTAGCGTTCGGGGGCGTACTTGTCGAGCATGTCGCGCTGCGAGTGGCTGAGCCATTGGTGCAGGGCTGGGAAGATGTCTTTGTCCTTGAGCTGGCGGTAGGCGATGCAGCCGGTGCAGACTTGCTCGATGATCAAGTGGCGGTCCTCCTCGCCGATGGCGGGAATTTCGAGATCGGGCATCCATTTGGAGAGGCAGTTCACGCGGGTGATCCATTGCTCCACTTTGTCGTTCCAGTTGGTGAGTTGGAGACGGCCCGCGATGACTTCGGCGGCGAGCAGGCTGGCGGCGGTGGAATCATCGGGCTCGCCGCGCTCGCGGCTGCTGAGCACGAGGCTGCGGAAGCGGACTTCTTCGAGGTTCATCACGCGGCGGTTTATGGCATCGTATGCGGCGCGGGAGGCGGTGGTGAAATCTGCGGGGAAGAGTTCGCGCAGCCAGTCTTCCTCAATGCGCGTGCAGTTGTTGAGCTGCACGGTGAGCGCCTTGCCCTGAACCTCGACGATTTCAGAGGCGACGATGAGGCGCGGTGGGCGGATGTGCGCGTCTTTGCCGAGGTGGCCGCTGTAACCACCGGCGAGGCGGTAGATGCGGCTGCCGGTGCTGGTCTCCACGCCGAGGTGGTCGCTGAAGGCGGCGAGCAGCATTTTTGCTAATGCGGTGGGATCGGCGACTTCGTCGTTGATGGGCAGGCCGGAGCGTTTCGCCAGTTGGAGGAACTGATCGGCGCTGCGGGCGGCCTCGCGTGAGGCATTGGCATGGATGCCGTAGCGCGCGCAGTCATCGGGGTTGAAGTTCATGGCCTCGGCACGGGCGAAGGCGCGCAGGATGGCCTGGAACTCGGTGACGTCATCGTGCTCCCACAGGTCTTCGTTTTTGTGCGAGGCGTTGTTTTTACCGACGAGCAAAATGTCGCGTCCCTGCGCAGCGGCAGCGCAGAGGGTGGCCTCGCGCAGGCAGCCAAACTGCGCGGCGGCGAGCAGCATGCGGGCAAAGCGCGGATGCAGCGGAAAGCGGCTCATCTGCCGCCCCAGCGCTGTGATGCGGCCCTCGTGATCGAGCGCGCCGAGATCATGCAGGAGGTTCTCTGCGCGGGATTGTGAGGCGGGTGTGGGCGGCTCGAACCAGTCGAAGGGTTCACGGGAAAGCACGCGCAGTGCGAGCAGGGCTTCGCTCAGATCGAGGCGCTGCACTTCGGGCAGTTCGCTTTCAGGGCGCAGGAGGTGCTCGCGCTGCGTCCAGAGCCGCACGGCGATGCCGGGGCCGAGGCGGCCTGCGCGTCCGGCGCGCTGCTCGGCGGAGGCGCGGCTGATCTTCTGCACGGTGAGGGTATTGATGCCTCGGCGCGGATCATACGAGGCGGTGCGGGCCAGACCGCCATCCACCACGGCGCGCACGCCTTCGATGGTGAGGGAGGTTTCGGCTACGTTGGTGCTGACGATGATCTTCGGTTGCTCGCCGGGCGTGACGGCGGCGTCCTGGTCCTGCGGCGTCAGTTCGCCATGCAGCGGCACTACGCGGCGACCGCGCGCAAAGCTGCGGCCCTGGATCGCCGCGATGGTCTTGCGGATTTCATGACCGCCCGGCATGAAGACGAGCATGTCGCCGCTGAAGCCGGGTGAGAGAGCGAGATCTTCGCAGGCACGGGCCGCTTGGTCCCACACCGGTTCCGGGTAGCCGGTCTTGAGCTGCAGCGGGGCCTGATAGCGCACCTCCACGGGGAAGGTGCGGCCCTCGGATTCCAGCAGCTTGGACGGCTGCATGAAATCCACCAGCGGCCCCGGCACTAGCGTGGCGGACATGACGATGATCTTCAAATCCGGCCGCCGCGTGCGCTGAAGCTGCCGAGCGAAGGCGAGCACGAGATCGCCATCCAGATGACGCTCATGGAATTCGTCGATCACGATGCAGCCCACGCGCTCAAGCTGCGGATCTTCCAGCATCTGCCGCAGCATGACGCCCTCGGTCACATAGCTCAGCCGCGTCTCCTTGCTGGTGATGTTTTCAAAGCGCACCTGATAGCCCACCTCGCCACCGAGGCGTGCATTGCGCTCCCGTGCGACACGCTGTGCGAGCATGCGCGCGGCGATGCGGCGTGGCTGCAGCACGATGCAGCGCTTGCCCTCGGGCAGCAGGACGGAGTCGAGCACGAACTGCGGGATCTGCGTGGATTTGCCCGAACCCGTGGGCGCTTTGATCAGCAGATTGGGCAGCGCTGGATCAAGCAGCGCGGCGGTGAAGGTCTGGCGGAGTTCAAAGATGGGCAGAGGAGCAGACATGGGTCGGGCAGGCACCTTTGAACCACTATTGGGATGCGCGCAATTGGACGCCTTGGTTTCCTCTGGGGGCGAACCACGCGCTATGACAACATGGACGCACTCAGGCAACTCGGACGGGCTGACAATTGGCAAAGGAATGATTTTCCCGGACATTCCTTTGCCGAAATCAAGGCACCTGCAAGCCCCCCCTGCCACCGAATGCCCCCGCTCATGCCGTCACGGCATGGAAACGATAGCGAAATGGGATTTCCGTTATGTGACGAAGTCTTGTATTTATCTTGCCGAATAGCCAACCACCACCTCATCACATGATCTACGACGCGCTCATCATCGGTGCCGGACCTGCGGGTTCCAGTGCAGCCGCCATTTTGGCCGAATATGGCCATAAAGTCCTCATTCTGGAGCGCGAAAAATTCCCGCGCTACCACATTGGCGAGTCGCTCATTCCCTTCACCTACGGGCCGCTGGAGCGCCTCGGGCTGATCCCGAAGATGAAGCAGTCGCACTTCGTGAAAAAGTACAGCGTGGCCTTTGTGCAGCCGAGCGGCAAGGCATCGCAGCCCTTCTACTTCTTCAACCGCTACGATCGCGAGAGCGTAGCGCAGACCTGGCAGGTGCTGCGCTCGGAGTTTGACCAGATGCTGCTGGACCATGCACGCGAACGCGGCGCGGAAGTGCGTGAAGAGACGGCGGTACAGGAACTCATCAAGGAAGATGGTCGCGTCGTCGGCGCACGTGCGAAGGACAAGGATGGCAACATCTCCGAATACCGCGCGAAGATCACGCTCGACTGCACGGGCAAGGAGGCCTTCTCCGCCACGCGCAACAGTTGGCGCATGCGCGATCCCTATCTGAACAAGGTGGCGGTGTGGACCTACTACAAGGGCTCCACGCGCGAGCCGGGCATCGACGAAGGCCAGACCATGGTCGCCTACATCCCGGACAAGGGCTGGTTCTGGCACATCCCACAGCATGATGACATGATCAGTGTGGGCGTGGTGGCCGAAGGCAAGTACCTCACCCGTGGCGGCGTGAAGGACCCCAAGGAAATCTTCAACCGCGAGGTCGAGGAGAATCTGTGGATCAAAGAACACCTCAGCACCGGCACCTCGAATGGCGAGTACCGTCTCATCAGCGAATACTCCCACCACGCCAAGCACTGCGCCGGGCCCGGCCTGCTGCTCGTGGGGGATGCCTTCGCGTTTCTCGATCCCGTCTTCAGCAGCGGTGTGATGCTGGCGCTGAAGTGCGGCGTGCTTTCCGCTGAGACCATTCATCAGGGCATCCTCGAAAACGATCTCTCTCCTGAACGTTTCACCGCCTACGGTGCCACCATCCGTGAGGGCGTGGAGAACATGCGCAAGCTCGTCTATGCCTTCTACAATCCTGACTTCTCTTTCCGTGAAGTTATCAAACGCTTCCCTGATGCCGCCGGTGCCATCACCGACTGTTTGTCTGGCGATGTGAACAAGGACTTCAGCGTGCTCTGGAGCCAGATCCGCGAGTTCGTTCCCCTGCCGGAGGATCTGCCGTATGGCGAGCCGCTGGCGGCGTGATCTCTTGCCAAATCTGCCACCATGAGCGACTTGGCAAACATCCCCTGCCCCGCCGCCCATGAACACCCCGACTCCTGATGCCAGCACCAGCTACGATGTCATCGTCATGGGAGGCGCGCTCTCCGGTGCCGCCACCGCCACGCTGCTGCTGCGCCACAATCCGGGCATCCGTGTCCTGATTCTCGAAAAAAACGAACGCCTGGGACGGCGCGTGGGCGAGGCCACAGTCGAAGTCAGCGCCTACTTCATGAGCCGAGTGCTCGGCCTGACGCAGTACCTCAACGAGTGCCACATCGTGAAGCAGGGGCTGCGCTTCTGGTTTGCCAACAAGGATGTGGCGTCCATCGCCGAGGCCAGCGAGCTGGGTTCCAAGTATTCGGTCAAGCTGCCTTCCTATCAGTTGGACCGCTCCACCTTTGACGAAGAAGTCCTGCGCCGCGCCTGCGCTGCCGGAGCTACGCTGCTGCGTCCTGTGAACATTACCAGCGTGCAACTTGCCGAGGGCGGCACGCAGAGTGTGACCTATCGCCAGGGCGATGCCACCGTGACGGTGCAGGCGCGCTGGATCGTGGATGCTTCCGGTGTTGCCGCGCTGATCTCACGCAAGCAGGGCTGGTGGAAGTCCAATTTCGAGCACCCCACCACCGCCGCGTGGTCGCGCTGGAAAGGCGTGAAGGACTGGGATGGCCGCGAGCTGGCGGAGAAATATCCTGAGTGGTCCGCCGCGCTCTACTGCGTGCGCGGCACTGCGACGAACCACGTCATCGGCGATGGCTGGTGGAGCTGGTGGATTCCGCTTAAAGGCGGCGACATGAGCGTGGGCGTCGTCTTCGACCAGCGCATCGTCGATTTCCCCCAGGACGGCGGCAAGGTGGGCGAACGCCTCAAGAGCTTTCTCATGAAGCACCCCGTCGCCCGCGATCTGCTGGCCGACGCCGAGTATGACGAAGGCGATGTCCACTGGCGCAAGAACCTCGCCTACTACAGCACCACTTTTGCTGGCGATGGCTTTGTGCTCGTGGGAGACGCCGCCGCCTTCATGGACCCCTTCTACAGTCCCGGCATGGACTGGATTTCCTACACCACCAGCAGCGCCGCCAATCTCATCACGCAGCAACGCAAGGGCGCGGCCATGGCCGAGCTGGTGCCGCAGTACAACCACACCTTCTCCACCAGCCACCGCTGCTGGTTCCTCTCCCTCTACAAGGACAAGTACGAGTACATGGGCGAGTTTGATCTCATGGATCTCGCCTACCGCCTCGATCTCGGACTCTACTACTGGGGCGTGGTGCGGCATCCGTTTGAACAAGGTGCCACCGCCCTCCACACACCGCCTTTTGCCTCTGGTCGCGGTGTGGTCTTCCAGATCATGAGCACCTACAACCGGCGCTTCGCGCAGATCGCTCGCTGCCGACGGAGAAGGAAGGAACTCGGTAAGCAGAACCGCAACCACCGCAGCCTGATCACCGGCTTCAAGATCCACCGCAACGACGCCATCAAACTCTTCGGCATGCTCGCCGAATGGGCCCTGCTGGAACTCCGCGAAGGCTGGCGTAGCTGGGGAGAGAGCGCTCAGGATGTGGCGGCATCGCATCTGCCGGTGCAGGTCAAAGGCGCGAGTGAGGTGGCGGCTGCGGGGGCGTGAGGTTGTTGCGTTTGACTCATCGCTAGTGCCGACCGGCCAGCGGAACGTCTTTGGGGCGTTTGAAAGCCGGAGGAACCTTCGACTTTGCCGCATGTCCGCATGCTCGCCCTACCGGAACTGAGTTTTGGAAATCGCTACAGCCCCCCCTATACATTTCCAGCCCCGCTTCACCCTCCGGCTCCGGCTGGTAAGCCCCAGACCCCACGAGCCGCTCAAAGATCGGCGAAGCCATCATCGCCGCGCGCTCTTTCCGTTACCTTAAAAGCACCTCGGGATTTTCCGAAACCACGATACCCTGCCATCACAGCATGCCATCCTAGTTTCAGGCGTCACAGACTGCTGGCTCCAAGCACTTCTTCAGCATCATCAGCAGTGCCAAGGATGTGTAGGGTTTTGGCAGGAAGAACTTCACTCCCATGTCGGCCACTTTGGCGGCGCTGCATTGGGCATTTTGGCCGCTGGCGGCGATGATCTTGACTGCGGGGTTCATCTGCTTGAGCACCTGGATCGTGGCGATGCCGTCCATCACGGGCATCAGCATGTCGGTGAATACGGCGGCGACATCGGCTTGATGCTGGGCGTAGAGGGCCACGGCCTCGGTGCCGTCGGCGGCGGTGAGGACGCGGTAGCCGAAGGATTCCAGGGTCTCTTGCGTGATGGCGCGCACGGCGGCTTCGTCATCCACCACGAGGATCAGTTCTCCATGGCCGTGCGGATGTGGTATTTCCTGCTGGGTGGCGGCATTGCTGCCGCTGGCAAGATGCGCGGGGAGGCAGAGGGTGAAGGCTGTGCCTTGGCCGACGGTACTCTCCACGCGCAGAAAGCCGCCGTGGTTTTTCACGATGCCGAGTACCGTGGAAAGCCCCAGCCCGGTGCCTTTGCCGGGTTCCTTGGTGGTGAAGAAGGGGGCGAAGATCTTGTCCAGCATCTCGGGGGGGATGCCGCTGCCGGTGTCTTCCACTTTGATCTGCAAATACGGGCCGGGCTTGGCACCGGGAATGGCTGCGGCTTGGGTTTCATCCACAGTGATGTCCATGGCAGAGAGGGTGATGCTGCCGCCTGCGGGCACGGCATCCCGCGCATTGACGCACAGATTCAGCAGGACTTGGTGCAACTGCGTGGCGTCGCCAATGAAGGGCGACAGGTTGGGAGCCAGCTCCACGTGGAAGCGGATGTTTTTGGGAAAGGTGTCCCCCACCAAACTCTGGATGTCCCGAATGACGGGCGTGGCATCAATGACCGCACGCTGCTCTTCCACTCCACGCGCAAAGGAGAGAATCTGCTGCACCATGCCTGCGCCGCGCCGGGCGCTGGTTTCGACGGTGGAAAGGATGGACTGGGAGCGTGCGCTGGCAACCGGAAGCCGCAGCAGGTCGATCGACATCAAGATGGGTGCCAGCACGTTGTTCAGATCATGCGCGATGCCGCCAGCCAGCGCGCCGATGCTCTCCATGCGCTGCGCGCGGAGAAACTGCTCCTCAAGTTTCCTGCGCTCGGTGTTATCCCGCGCGACGCAGAACATGCTCTGCTCGCTTTCAGACCAGCCTGCCGACCACATCATGTGAGTGATCGTGCCGTCTTTCCGCACGCAGCGGTTTTCAAAGCCGAGAGTGGGCTTGCCAGCCATCACTTCGGCGGCGGCCTGCCCGGTTTTGTGCCGGTCTTCGGGATGCACCCGGTCCAGGAAGGACGTGCCGACCAGTTCTTCAGGACAGTAGCCCCAGATGTTTTCACAGGCGGCGCTCACCAGCAGGAAGTTGCCCTCCGCATCGAAGGTGCAGATCACATCGAGCGAGGAATCGAGCACCTTGGCAAGCTGCACCGATATTTGCCGGGAGCGCTCCTCGCTCTGGCGCAGGGTGGTTTCGGCCATCTTGTTTTGGGTGATGTCCTCAGATACCACGATGAAGGACGTGATCTCTCTGCTGGCGGAGCGCGTGACGGAGACGCTCGCACGGACCCACACGATGCTCCCGCTCTTGTGCAGGTAGCGCTTTTCCATGACGAAGCTCTCCCGCTTCCCAGACAGCAGTTCGTCCCGCAGTTCCAGATTGAGAGCGAGGTCTTCCGGGTGGGTCAGCGAGGCGAAATCCCGCGCCAGCAATTCCTGCTCCGTGTAGCCGAGCATCTGGCAGTAGGCCTCGTTGGCACTCAGAAAGCGGCCTTGCGGGGTAGAACTAGCGATGCCGGTGGCGGCGGCCACGAACACCCCGCGAAACCGCCCCTCACTTTCCCGCAGCGCACGCCCAGCCTCCAGCCGTTGCTCTTCCTGCTGTAGAGCCTGCAGCGCGAAGGAGAGATGGCCAGCCACTGCGTTCATGAGCTGGATTTCGTCGTGTTTGAAGTAATCCACCTCTCCAGCGCCGAGAACCAGAACCGCGATGGTCGTCCCGCCAAGCTTGAGCGGAAAGGAGGCGGTGGCGGAGAAGCCTAGTTGCCTCGCCACCTCCCGCCGCGGCTCCATGCGAGGGTCCCCCGCGATGTCGTTGCAGACATCTGGTGCGCCGGTGCTGAACGCCGTACCCAAGGTGCCTTGGCTCAGCGGCCCGTCTGCGGTGACAAACTCGCGGTCGCGCAAATACTCCAGACCCGCGCCCCATGCCGCCACCGAACACGCCCGCCCAGGCTCCGCCCCGCGCTCGGCGATGAAGGCGGCGCGCAGTAGCCCGTCCTCCACCACGATGCGACAGACGGTCTCGTACAGTTCCTGCTTGGTCGTGGCACGCACGACGGACTCGCCAGTCTTGCTCAGGACGGTGTGCAGCCGGTTCAGGCGGTGCAGGCGAAGCTCTGCGTTCTTGCGCGGCGTGATGTCCTCGGTGACGGAATTGAAGTATTGCGGCACTCCTGCCGCCGTACGCACCAAGTTGGTGACGAGATTGATCCAGATGGTTTCGCCATTCTTCTGGCGGAAGTGTTTTTCGACTGAATAACTGGAGATCATCCCCGCAGCTAGGGCGCGTGCCCTTTCCAGGCCCGCTGTCAGCTCTTCCGGCAGGGTAAGGTCCATGAAAGTCATGCCCAGCAATTCCTCACGAGTGTAACCGGTGATCTCGCACAGCTTGTCGTTCACCCGCAGGTAGCGGCCCTGCATGGTAACATGGGCGATGCCCACGGCAGCCTGCTCGAAGGTGCCCCGGAAACGCTCCTCGTTTTCCCGCAGTTTTTCCTGCGCCGCACGGAGCAGCCCGGACAATTCTTCCGCACCTGCCGCCGCATCGGTCAACCCGCTATTCATGGACCGCAGTTCCTGATAGCTCTGGCTTTTACCTAGTGATTCAAAAACGCCATTATTCATGAGCGACGGTTAATTTTCTCGTTTTTATTTTAAAAAAATAATTGTTAATGTCACGTAATTTCATGCGATGCGCCACGCAATTGGAACACTGCAATCGCTGATATTTCATTGCTACACAACGTTCAACCTCAATTGAGGGGGGGGCGAGCTATGGGGCGCGGACACACGCTCATGGATGGGCGGGCTGTCGCCCTGGTCTTTATACACATCTTGAGTCAAAAAAAGCTGAAGTTTCCTCTGTACTTT